>JAUXFK010000084.1 GCA_030623035.1 Deltaproteobacteria bacterium
CAGGTAAGATCTGGGTCGGTCCCGCTGATGACACAATCTTGAGAAAACGCGGGGTCGAATTTGTCGACGGTTCCGCTCCCGGTTTTGCCGCGATTGTGGGGGCCGCGCCCGATCCCGAAACAGCAAAGATGATTGTGGAAGACTACCAGAGGAAGAGCCTCTATATCTTCTGCGCAGCGAACCATAACGGCAGGACATTGATTGAACAGTGTCTGGAGGCTGGGATGCAGATCGGATGGAATACGAGGATTGTTCCTTTTGGTCCTGATATCTCTTCCGCCATATTTGCCTTAGGATTTGCAAACAGGGCAGCAATGACATTCGGTAATGTTCAACCCGGCGATTACAGGAAGATACTCCTGTACAATAAAGAGAGGATCTTCGCGTTTGTAAATGCCCTCGGAGACATCGGGACCGAGTGGGCGGTAGCTGCTGCCGGTTGCGTTAACTGGGGTTTCCCCACCATTGCGGACACCGATATCCCTGAGATCCTTCCCACAGGTTTATGTACGTATGAGCACGTTGTTGCCAATGTGCCCCATGATGAAATGTGCCAGAAGTCCGTTGAGATAAGAGGGCTTAAGGTTACGATCTCAGAGATCGACATACCCCTTTCGTTTGGCCCGGCATTTGAGGGCGAACGGGTCAGAGGTCAGGATCTGCACTGTCAGACGGGCGGCGGAAAGAAGCAGTGCACGGAGCTTGTCAAGATGGCAGAGATGAACGAGATCGAAGATGGAAAGATAGAGATAATCGGTCCGGATGTTACGGATTTAAAAGAAGGGGATACCTTCCCACTAGGAATTTATGTCCAGATCGCAGGCCGTGAGTTCCAGCCTGATTTTGAGCCGATCATTGAACGCCAGATTCATCACCTGACAAATTATATCCAGTATATCATGCACATTGGACAACGCGATATTGCATGGATACGGGTGAGCAAGGCGGCCATGGAAAAAGGATTTTCCCTCAAGCATCTCGGGGTTGTCCTTCACGCCAAGTTTCACCAGGATTTTTCAAACATACTCGACAAAGTACAGATAACACTTTATACAAACCAGGAAGATGTGGACAAACTGACGAAAAGGGCGAGGGCCGAATACAAGACAAGGGATGAACGTGTGGAGAAGATGAAAGATGAGGACGTGGAGATCTATTATTCCTGCACACTCTGCCAGTCCTTTGCCCCCAACCATGTGTGTACTGTAAGCCCGGAGAGAACGGGGCTTTGCGGGGCATATAACTGGATGGACTGTAAGGCGGCATTTGAGATCAGCCCCACAGGACCGAATCAGCCGATCGAGAAGGGCGAATGTATCGACCCGAAGCTCGGCCAGTGGAAAGGGGTCAATGACTTTGTGTTCAAGGCCTCAAGGGGCAATGTAACGCACTATAACTTCTATTCCATAGTGCATGATCCAATGACCACTTGCGGATGTTGTGAGTGTATTGCGGCAATGCTTCCCGCATGTAACGGCGTGATGACGGTCGGCAGGGACTATGCAGGAGAGACGCCATGCGGGATGAAGTTCACTACCCTCGCAGGCGTAATGGGCGGCGGCGCCGCTTCGCCAGGATTTGTGGGCCACTCGAAGTTCAATATTACCCAGGGCAAATTTATTTTAGGTGATGGCGGGCTTCTTCGCATGGTGTGGATGCCGAAGGACCTCAAGGAGGAACTCAAAGAGCGTATCATCAGGCGGGGTGAGGAAATGGGGCTTCCCGACCTTTTTGACAGAATCGCAGATGAAACCATTGGGATCACCGAGGAAGAGATTCTTCCATTTCTCCAGGAAAAGGACCATCCTGCCCTGAAGATGGACCCTATTGTGGGTTAATTTTTGGTGTTTAGGCGATCCTCACTTGAATGTGAGGACCGCCTTTCGTATATAATAGCTGAGGAGGAAAGATCATTATGGCGCTTACAGGCATAGAAATTTTTAAGATGCTTCCTAAAACAAATTGCAAAGAATGCGGGGTTGCAACCTGCCTTGCGTTTGCCATGAATCTGGCAGCGGGAAAGGCGGAACTCTCTGCTTGCCCCTATGTCTCAGATGAGGCAAAGGAAAAACTTGCAGAGGCCTCGGCCCCACCTATACGCCAGATCAAGGTGGGATATGGGGACCGGCAGGTCACGGTTGGTGGAGAGACGGTTCTCTACCGCCACGAGAAGACTTTTTTTAATCCTACCGGGATTGCTGCTCTATTGACTACTGATATGGATTCAGATACTGTAGATATGAAGTTGAGAAAGTGGGATACCTTTCAGTATGAGAGGGTAGGCCTAAATCTGAGACCGGAACTTGTAGCTATCAAGGATACCAATGGAGACGCCGGAAAATTCGAGACTCTGGTAAAACAGGTAGTAAGTACCAGTAATTTCAGTTCTATTCTTATGAGTGAGGATACCGGGGTTATGGCCTCAGGACTCAAAGCAGTAAATGGTACCAACCCCCTTATTTATGCTGCTACCAGCGATAACTTTGAGAAGATGGCAAAGCTGGCAGAGGAAAGCCAGTGTACTTTAGCAATAAAAGGCTCTAACATTGACAATTTGATCGAGCTTTCCGACAAAGCGACGGGTATGGGATTGAAAGATTTAGTGCTCGATTCCGGCGCAAGATCTATTAAGCAGGTGTATGAAGATCAAATCGCCTTAAGGAGGGCAGCGCTGCTTGCCAAAAACAAATCTCTTGGATTTCCTACAATTTGCCTCCCATTTGAAATGGCGGAAACATTGGAGCAGGAAACACTTATCGCGTCCATGTTGATTGCAAAATACGGTGGTTTATTAGTAATGTCGGACTTTGACGGGTCGTCCCTCTTCCCACTCCTTTTAGAGCGTTTAAACATATATACCGATCCGCAACGTCCTATGGTTGTGACTCAAGGGATATATGAGATTAATAACCCGGATGAAAACTCGCCGATATGTATTACTTCTAATTTTGCGCTTACCTACTTTATCGTTTCCGGCGAAATCGAAGGGAGCAAGGTCCCTACCTGGCTTTTGATTATCGATACAGAAGGGCTTTCCGTGATGACTGCCTGGGCAGCAGGTAAATTTGTAGGAGATGCCCTGGGAATCTTTATTAAAAAGTGTGGTATTATGGATAAAGCCAAGACCAGGAAGGTTGTTATTCCAGGATATGCTGCTTCAATCAGTGGTGATTTGGAAGAGGAATTAGGAGATTGGGAGGTTGCAATTGGGCCAAGAGATGCTGCCCATATACCAGCATATCTGAGGCAATTGGCTGGATAGAAAACGCAGAATAAAAAGGAAGGGGAAGGTATGTTACGAATCGGAGAAAATTTAAATGTAATGGTAAAGAAGATTGGCACTGCAATGAAAGAAAAGGATCCTGGTCCAATCAGAGAGCTTGCTGAGGCAGAAGCAGAAAAAAAGGTGGATTGGATCGATATTAATCTGGGACCTGCAAGGAAAGGCGGTCCCGAATTGATGGAGTGGATCGTAAAGACGGTTCAGGAGGTTGTGCCGGATATACCTCTTGCCTTAGACACATCAAATGTAGAGGCCATTGAGGCGGGGTTGAAGGTGCATAAAGGAAAAGCCATGATAAACTCAATTATGGCAAGACCCGAGAGGATGGAGGCCATGATACCCCTGGCTGCAAAGTACAATGCTCGAGTTATTGGGCTGCTCTGGGGGCCTTCTGGAATGCCAAGGGATGAAAATGAACGATCAGAGTTGACAGTGACATTGGTTTCCGCTATGTTAGAAGCAGGTATAGCGCCTGAGGATATCTTCGTTGATCCGATTATGACACCAGTCAACGTTCAGCAAGATCAGATAACAAGTATGATAAATTTCATGATGATGTTTCCCGATATATCGGAGGCATTGGCACCGGGGTTAAGATCTACTTGCGGTCTATCAAATGTCTCCAATGGAGCTCCAGAGCACCTGCGGCCCATATTGAACCAGACTTTTATCGTAATTATAGAAAAGTATGGTATGTATTCAGCGATTGTCGATGCCTTTGATGAAGAGATGACAGTATTTTGCAAGGGTGAGAGACCAAAGATTAAAGAGATCATAGAAAGTGTCTGTGACGGCAATGAACCGGATACTGCCTCATTGACAAAAGAAGAACTCGATTATATGAAAACAGCCAAGGTGCTTTTAGGCCATTCTCTCTACTCAGATTCGTGGCTTGAATTATAGAAAGACTTGCTCTAAGTATACAGAGATCCTTTTAAATATCTCGCAGTTCTTCTATGAATTCTTGGCAGTTTTTAACTACTGTTAACCAGGGTTATATAAGAAGATAAAACTTGCAAATAAAAAAACGAAAGGAAGATGAAAGTGTTTAAAAATGAAGCTAAAGCGGTTAAGGCTGGCGATACTGTCAGTTGCAAAGTTGGGAATATTGAATTTAGACGATGTAAGGTAACGGAGATTAACGAAAGCGGAGATTCCTGGGCTCCCTATTTTCGTTTGGTCGATTTAGAAACAGAAGAGGACTATGGGCTACAGAGCTTTACCCAGGTTTCGGCTCCCAAAGGTTAAAAAAACTGTGTCCATATGCAACAGTTATTCCTTTACAGACCCATAGAGATTATATGAAGGTGAGTTAGACTTAGCAAGTCTTGTATTTTATGAGATGAACAGTGGGAAAAATTAGAATTGGAAGACGATTGAGCTTTCCATCTAAAAGTCCTAATAAGTATTCACATCTTGAGAGTTTTGAAAAAGTATCCCAGGTCATTTTACATCTATTTTTTGACCCGATTGAGTTCGTTTCATTGAAAATTCACAGACTCGTCAAAGGGTCTCAAAGATGTGAATTTTCTACATTACAGACGCCTTGATGGGATTTACTAAAAAATCTATGCAATTCGCTTTTAGGGATACTTTTTCAAAACATAAATATTTTTTACAAAGGTCTCACTATTTTTAAGTATGGTAAACTAGGAGGCTGTCCGAGAATAGAAGATTCGAGATCTTGACCACATTATGTTGTGTCAGCTCGCGAGGAAATATGCTATATGTTGTATGCGAAAAAGAGGGGCTCGCATTCTCGGACAAGCTCCTAGGCAATGTCCATGGTTGTTTAAATATATGAGCATATAAAGTGCCATATAGATGCGACTTCCTTATTTTATGAATGTTCCTCCCCTCCCCCTTTGCTTGCCGATTTCATTTAGATTTGCATAATATGGTGCCAAGCTATAAGGACCATTAACCTTGATCTTATCAGATGAAAGGAAAATGCAAAATTCATATATCTTTTCAATGAGTGAATAAAATTGAGAGCATAAAAGACCAGATGGAAAAGGTAATTGCGAAACTCTATAGAGAGTTACAGGAATCTGAAGAAAAATACCGTAACATTTTTGAGCATTCTCGCGATGCGATTTTTCTCCTTGACAAAAGAGGCAGAGTTCTAGATAGCAACAGGGCAGGGGTCGAAATGTTGGGGTATAATACCCTGGAGGAGCTTTTCCCTCTGGGGTCGCTTGTCCAGCTTTTTATAGATGGAGAAGATGTAACTCGTTTTCAGAAAAGGATTTTTCATGAAGGTTATATCATAGAGTTTGAGACCATGCTAAAAAGGAAAGATGGCCAAGGTTTTTTTGCTTTGCTTACATCCAATTTAACTTACGACAAAACCGGTGAATTTACAGGTTATGTGCTGATCCTCAGGGATATTATGAGGTTAAAGGAGATACAACAACAGCTCGAGACGCAAAATGCCAGACTTGCCACCATGAATGCCGTATCCATGGCGGTGAGTAGAAGCCTTGATTTGCTTGAGGTCTTAAATTACACAATCGAAAAAATCGTAGAGATTATCAAATATGATAGTTTAAGGATATATCTGCTGGATGATAAAGAAGGTGTCCTTAATCTGGTAGCCCATTGAGGGATGGCTTCCAAATACGCAGGAAGGGACTATGTCAAAAAACGCAAAGTGGGTGATGGACTTTTGGGGCAGACAGTAAATATGCGCAAGATCACTATTGTTGACAACTTTGAACGGCGCGAAGATCCTTTTGTTGACGTCCTTTACAAAGAGGGACTTCAGTCAACTATTTACTTGCCACTTCTCTCCAAGGGGAAATCTGTGGGGGTGATATGCGTGTCCAGCCATTCAAAACTCACCTTCTCATCAGATTACATAGAGTTCTTAACGGCTATCGGTAATCAGATAGGGATGGCTATGGATAACGCAAACCTCTATGAGCATATTAGAAGAGCCTACCAGAATTTAGCCGATGCCCAGGAACAGATCATCCAAACTGAAAAGCTGGCTTCGCTCGGCAAATTGGCAGCCACTATTGCCCATGAGATAAATAACCCGCTGGCGGCTGTCCTTACCTATACCAAATTGCTGATCAAGCTAATGGATCGGGATCGCTTTACCCCTGATAGGCTTGGAGATATCTCACAGTATTTGACTGTCATGGAGATGGAGACATCGAGGTGTGGTGATATTGTAAAGAACCTTTTGGCTTTTTCCCGTCAATCTAAAATCGAAATTTTGAACAACCGGATTGAAGAGATAATTGACAGGACATTGATCCTTATCTCACATGACCTGGAGATGAAAGGAATTCAACTGAAAAAAGTGATAGAACCGAATCTGCCAGAAGTACGATGTGATTTTAAGCAGATTCAACAGGCCTTATTGGGTATCATAATCAACGCTTCGGAGGCTACGGGGAAAGGGGATGTCCTGACGGTGACGGCTAAATGTTCTTGTAGAGAGGGATTTGCGGAGGTCACTGTTTCCGATACAGGATGCGGCATCTCTAAAGAAGATTTAAAGAGGATATTTGAACCTTTTTTTACTAACAAGGAAGATATAAAGGGTGTAGGGCTGGGGCTTTCAGTCGTGTATGGTATTATTAACAAGCATGGCGGTTCAATAGACGTCGAAAGCGAACCTGGGAAGGGAAGCTCTTTCAGGATTTATCTGCCTACGTCTGACTCATAAAGCTAAATATCCTTAAAATGACGGAACAAGAATTCCTTAAGTTCATGTCCATCCAGAAATGAGCAAAATGGACATTTCCGGATGAATACTAGTTAATGAAATCGATGTATGAATTGTGCAATTGACTTTTTATAGATTTGCCGAAGTTATGAACCATGGAGGGAGTGGATAATGGCCAAAAAGCCCAGTATCCTTATCATCGATGACGAATTAGCCATACGAGAAAGCCTGAAGGACTGGTTAATGGAAGATGACTACGAGGTGGACCTGGCATCAAGCGGGGAAGATGCTGTGGCATTGGCTCTCAAGAAGGACTGGGAAGTAATTTTACTGGATTTGAAGATGCCGGGCATGGATGGTATTGAGACTCTCAGGAAACTTAAAGATAAAGAGATTGATACAAAGGCTGAGATAATTTTGATGACGGCCTATGCCACTATAGAAACCGCGGTTCAAGCTATGAAGGAAGGAGCGTTTGATTATCTGGTAAAACCCTTTGACCCTGACGAAGTAGAGATACAGATCAAAAGGATCATTGAACATAAGGAGTTGGTTCTGGAGAATGTTTTGCTGCGTCAAAAGCTGGAGGAGAGATCAGAGTATGATGAAATCATCGGAAAGAGCGATGCCATGCAGGAGATTTTTGAGATGATTTCTCGCGTGGCACCAACCGATTCTACAGTACTCATCACAGGTGAGAGCGGTACGGGCAAAGAACTGATTGCTCAGGCGCTCCACGGTAACAGCCAGCGCTGTTATATGCCTTTTATCGCGGTGAGCTGTGGGGCTCTGCCTGATTCCCTGCTGGAGAGTGAGCTGTTTGGTTACGAAAAGGGTGCGTTTACAGGGGCGGAGTACACGAAGAGGGGACGGTTTGAGATGGCTGATAAAGGCACGCTGTTTCTCGATGAGATAGGGGATATCAGTCTCAAAACCCAGGTGGATCTCTTAAGGGTTTTACAACAAAAGGAGTTCAGAAGAGTTGGCGGTCAGGATTTGATAAAGATAGACGTGCGAATCTTGTCAGCGACCAATCGGAATCTGAAAAAGGCTATTGAGGAAAGGAGATTCCGAGACGACCTCTATTATCGCCTGAATGTGATATCTATCCATGTACCGCCTCTCAGAGATCGAAAGGAGGATATCTCATTACTCGTAGAGACATTTATACATAGGTATTGCCTGGAATTGAACAAGGAGCCTGTAAAAATAGTGCCTTCCGCCATGAAATTATTAATGGCTTATGATTGGCCCGGTAATGTAAGGGAATTGGAGAATGTCATAGAAAGGGCTATAGTGATAGGGAAGGGTACAGAAATCGTTTCAGAAGACCTCCCCTTTTCAAGAAAGGAGTTAAAAGCCGATGGATTTCCAAAGTCATTGAAGATGATGGAAAAAATACATATAGAGAGAATCCTGGCGGAGACCGATTGGAACATTACCCGTGCAGCCCGTGAACTGCATATCGATCGACAAACGCTTTACAATAAAATAGAAAAACATAAGATTGAAAGAAAGGGGTAACCTGAATCGGTTTGACGAGATGCATTGCTGTCTGTTCTATCGGCTCTGTGGATAAAGGAATTCTAGAGCATATTGCGAAACAAATCTCAACCCGATGTGGCCTTATTTGCGAGATTTATCCAGAGATGGAAAGACCCGAGTATGCCTATAATGTAACTCGATGTCAGTATGATTCACGACCGATTTTGAAAAGACTCATCCAGTATTGTAAAGATGATACAAAACTCTTGGGTGTTACGCAAGTGGATCTATACGTACCTATCCTCAAGTATATTTTTGGATTGGCACAGGTTGGAGGTGGATGCTCTTTGATTTCGTTACATCGTCTTTGCCCGGAGTTTTATGATCAACCGTCGGATCCGGCTTTGTTATTGGAACGAGCCGAGAAAACCGCAATGCACGAGCTGGGTCATGCCCTGGGTCTTACCCATTGCAGAGAACTGCATTGTGTCATGTATTCTTCCACCAGTATTGAGAATACAGACTTCAAAAACCCCGACTTTTGCCCCACCTGTTTTGAACTTTTTAAGTGGTACCTCGAAATATAAGCCATCCATGTTCATACCGCATGTCGAAAATATAGGCATTATGTCGAATTATTCTACATCATATAAAGTTTTATTATAATCAATTAGTTGGCGCTAATTTATTATTCCTGCGGATTTTATTGTCGAAAATTTCAGCAAGACATAAAGGGCGTTGGACATCTTTATATCCGTCCTCTATGCATATTTAATTTCATTAAAATCAATTAGTTATAGGAGTATTGAGGGGGGATAATATCCCGTTGGCATAATCCTTGCTAATTATATTAGATAAAATAACAAATAATAGAAAATAATTTATAAAGAGGAGGGAATAATCATGGGAAGTGTAGGAGATAAAAAATCGATGAAGATTGTACCACCAGGAAAGAAAAAATGTATATGGATGGAGGCAGGGGTCGTTTCTTATAAGCTTTGTGATAATAACTATGATTGTTCAACATGTGTGTATGATCATGCCATGCAGGTTAAGGTTGCCAGACAAAAAGAAACCATCGCAGCAAAACCGCTGGAAGTACAACCTGAGAAATTCAACGAAACCTGGGTTGAGAAGATGATGCAACTTCCCGCTTCACGGCGGAAATGTCGTTATATGATTACGGGCGAAGTGGGCCGTAAAATATGTCCGAATGCATATGAATGTGGAAATTGCTCTTTTGATCAGATGATGCAGGAACGTATACAGTCGCAAGTGCTGCCTATACATGCTCGGAATTATATAGGAGGGTTCGAACTGGCGGAAGACATCTATTATCATGAAGGTCATACATGGGCAAGACCGGAATATGGTGGACGTGTAAGGGTAGGTCTGAACGATTTTGCCCAAAAACTTGTAGGAAAACTTGGTAGGATTGAACTTCCCGACATCGGTCATGAGATAAAACAGGGTGAAGTCAGTTTTCGAGTGAGACGTAACGGTGAATCAGCACAGGTTCTGTCCCCCCTTGATGGGATCGTTGCCCACATTAATGATCAACTCACAGACCATCCGGAGTTGATTAACACATCTCCCTATGAAGATGGATGGTTATTTATATTAGAACCAACAAACCTGCGCAAAAACCTTAAAGGGTTATACTACGGTGAAGATGCCCAAAATTTTATAAGGGAGGAGCGGGAAAGACTCTTTTCTGTGGCTTATAACGATTTGAGTATCGCAGCGGATGGCGGTGTGCCAGTGGAGGATATTTTTGCGGAACTGGAAGAGAAAAATTGGGCAAAGGTCATGAAGGATTTTCTTAAAACATAATGTGGGGTATGTAAACAGCAGGATCTGTATTTTTGTACCTGCAATTTCAGGAAACCTCCCGTTACATATAAATAACGGGAGGTTTCTGTCTTATTAGATTACCATGAAAATCCTGTTTTTAAAATTTCTGGTCATTCAAAATTCTTATTGACAATTAATTCCTAAATATTTATAATATGGTAACAGTTTAGCTTTTTTAAATTTTAGTTGCGAAGGCGGTGGTCAAATTTTAACGCGTGCAACTGTTTGAACATCTTAGTGAGCGTTAAGAAAGAACAGGGGGAAAGCCTTGTTGTACTTGGATGTTAATCGTTCCAAAGCTTATCGGCTGATATTTAATAGCTGAATACTGTTCTTTCTTTATGCTCTCTTAGATGCGAGTTCTGCACGGGTTAAAATTTGATTGCCGTTGAAGCTTGGCCAGTGCTTTCTGTTTCATAAGGCTAAAATAATACA
>JAUXFK010000140.1 GCA_030623035.1 Deltaproteobacteria bacterium
GCATCCAAGTGAGCATAAAGAAAGAACAGGGGGAAAGACGCGAGTTCTGCACGGGTTAAAATTTGATTGCCGTTGAAGCTTGGCCAGTGCTTTCTATTTCATAAGTCTAAAATAATACGAAACGGGCTTTTTAAGATAAAGGTTAATGCTGCTCAGATTATTTTTACCATTTATTCTTTTCCTACTTTCCGGATGCGTTTTGCCCAGGATAGTCGTACTCGATGACATACTATCACAAGAAGAACATTTAAAACTTGGAATTTCTTATGAGGAAAAAAATGAATACGATCTTGCGATACGTGAGTATCAATCCGCTTTGGAACATTTTCCAATCGCCCATCTATATCTTGCCAATACCTACTTTCTTTGTAAAGAATATGTTTTATCAGAGAAACATTACAAAGAGGCAATCCGGCGACTGCCTGAAAACCCACGACCTTATAACAACTTGGCATGGCTTTATTTTACACAGCGTATAAAACTAGATGAAGCAGAGACTCTGGCTCGAAAAGCCATAAAACTTGCCCCTCCAGGCGAAGCCGGCGTATACTTAGATACCCTGGAAAAGATACAAGACCTTTGAAAAACACATCCTTGTGTCCAATATATGGGTCAGGCTTAGTTGCTCTTTGTTAAATGAAAGGTAACAGTTTAGCTTTTTGAAATTTTGGTTGTGAAGGCGGTGGTCAAATTTTAATCCGTGCAACTGTTTGAGCGTCTTAGTGAGCGTTAAGAAAGAACAGGGGGAAGCCTTGTTGTTCTAAATTTTAATCGTTCCAAAGCTTATCGGCTGAATTTAATAGTTGGATGCTGTTCTTTCTTTATGGTCACTTAGATGCGAGTTCTGCACGGGTTAAAATTTGATTGCCGTTGAAGCTTGGCCAGTGCTTTCTGTTTCATAAGGCTAAAATAATACAATGAAAGATTCATAAGCCATTGGCTCAATAAGAATGATAATAATTGCAGTCAGGGCAACCGAGACGCCTGTCCTACCAGGGGTGGTGATTTTATATAACCGGTAGGATAGGCATCTTGCCTGTCAATGGGGTATTTTCGGGTGAAACAAGGAGGGATAGGTTTCTCAACTATATTCAGGATGGTTTTAGCGATATTCCAAGTTTAACAAGAGCTGTACAAGTCAACTCTTTGTATTAAGAAGCAATTGAGTTAACCCTTTTTGTCAATCTTGAAATCTTTCTTGAAGCGGTTTTCTTATGGATTACACCTTTTGATGCTGCCTTATCAAAGGCCGATATCGTTTTTTTCAATGCCTCATTAGCACTTTCATTATCTTTAATGTCAGATGCCTTCCGTACTCTTTTATTCATTGTCTTTAAATACGTTTTGATCATCACATTTCGTTTTCTGCGTTTTTCATTTTGTCTATTTTGTTTAATTGCTGATTTATGATTCGCCAAGATAATTCCTCCCAACTATTTCTAAAAATACAAACAATGTGTTAATATAGCATTTTATCTCTTTATGTGTCAATTATTTTTTGAACTTTAAAAAAATTTCCTTTAAAAACAATCTGTCAATCTTCAAACATGAAATAAGATTTATTAAAATCAGGAATTTCTTCTTTTAAAAAGCGCCTGATCTTTCCTATCAGCCTTTTTTCAATCTGTCTGATCCTTTCTTTTGATAATCCGAACTTATCCCCAATATTCTGTAAAGACAATGGCGAATCTGAGAGTAGTCTTTCTTTAAAGATATATTCTTCTTTACCCTTTAATGTCTTGCTAAATTCTTCTAACTTCGCCAGGTATATATCTCTCAATTCAGACTCAGCCAGCATGTCATCTAAAGAGACATCCTCAGATACAAGAAAATCCTTATGAGTTGTCTTTGTATCGCTGCTAATCGGGCTCTCTAAAGAAACATCCCAACCACCCAGCCTCTGATCCATCTCTATCACCTCTTTTTCTTTGACGTCGAGTCTTTCTCCTAATAATTTAGGAGTAGGATCATACCCCAGGGCATCCAGCTTCCGCCTCTCTTTCTCAAGATTGAAGAACAACTTCCTTTGAGATTGGGTTGTTCCAATCTTTACCAATCTCCAATTATCAATTATAAATTTTAAAATATATGCCTTTATCCAAAACGAAGCATAATAAGAAAGTTTTACCCCTTTATATGGATCAAACTTTCTCACTGCTTGCATCAACCCGACATTTCCTTCCTGGACAAGATCAAGGAAATTCGTCATCCAGTATCTTTGAAATTCCAATGCAATATGAACAACCAGTCTTAAATTTGATGTGATTAATTTATAAGCTGCATCAATATCCCCTTTTTCTCTATACTGTATCGCTAATCTACGTTCTTCTTCTATGGTAAGTAATGGATATTTCTTAATCTGTGCAAAGTATTGCTGTAATGGATCGAATCGGACGATTGAAGTGCTTCTCGATCGCTCATCTTCTGTCTTATCAGTATGTTCATTCTCGATAATCTCTACTTCATTGGTGTCCATTCGGATTCACGCTGATCGTCTTTGAAAAATGAATAATCTCCCCTAAATGGGTCAAAAAACCTGTACATTGAAGAAAGAAAGGAGGATCTCAGGTTAATAATACCCTTGCAACAGCATTCCTTTGAATCTGATTGGTCCCCTCATAAATCTGTAGACCCTTTGCATCTCTCATCATTCTCTCTATCGGATATTCTTCACTGTATCCATAACCTCCCAGGATATCCACAGCTCGGCTCGTTACTTTCATAGCTACATCAGTAGCGAAATATTTTGCCATTGTGGCAAGTTTCATCGATTCCTTTGTGTGCTCTCTAACGATCGTTGCCGCTCTGTAAACCAACTGCCTGGCAGCCTCTGTATTGGTTGCCATATCTGCCAATATGTGGTTTATCGCTTGAAACTCAGCTATGGGTCTTCCAAATTGAACCCTTTCCTTTGCATAATGTATCGCATAATCCAATGCTCCCTGGGCTGTTCCCACACCTGAAGCACCGGCCAATGTTCGACCTTCATCCAGGACACTAAGGACAGTCTTGAAACCCTCCCCCTCTTTCCCTATAAGGTTTTCCTTAGGAACCCGACAATCCTCAAAGACCGATTCACAGTGATGAATACCTCTAAATCCCATCATCTTTCCGGTTACACTGTATGAGAACCCTTTCGTTCCCTTCTCTACGATAAATGCGCTAATTCCTTTAATACCGGCATTGGGATCTGTCTTTGCATAAACCAAGGTCATATCCGCAAAGTCTATACCGCTGTTAAAGTTCTTCACACCATTTAAAATATATTCATCACCGTTTAAAATCGCATTAGACCTCATAGAAGCGATATCCGAACCTGCATCAGGTTCGGTCAACCCAAAGGCGCAAAGCTTTCTACCAGAAACTACGTCTGGAAGATGTCTCTCCTTTTGCTCTTTTGAAGCTGACAATTTAAAACAAGATGAGAAGAGGGAATGAATGCTCCCTAAAAAAGCACCTACAGAAGTACTTACTTTGCATATTTCCTCAGATGCCAAACAACATGTAAGCAAATCTGCATCTGAACCGCCGTATTCTGATGGATAAAAGAGGGCAGGAAGCCCCATCTTAGCGATTTCCTGATAAAGGTCTTTCGGAAAACAGTCCTTCTTGTCCATCTCTGATACCCTGGGAGCAACTTTATCCTTAGCAAATCTTGCTACAGTTTGACGAAACATCTCCTGTTCTTCTGATAACTTATATAACATTCCTCATTCTCCTTCCTATATAACACTACAGCGCAAGTTCCAGAGATCACTGTAAAGAGCCTGTTCGAAAGATCTCTTTTACTCATAAGGTATTGACCATTTTTGATCGTTTAATGGCTCGCTTTACAAAATCTTAAGAACCCGGGCTATCGCCCTCAAACAACCTAAGATTTTTTGCTGCACTTCAGGAAGAACGATTTCCGAAAATGGTCAATACAGACTCGTTGGGAGGTCTTTCAGGGAAGCCTGTGAAAACTTGCGCTGTGGTGACAATAAATAAATCAATTCCGTTTCCCCTCCTCTTGCATCTTTTTCATAGTCTCAATCACTGAAAGGGAAATATCTTTGTTCCCATTGTAAATGCCTATATCTACATTTGGCTTGCCGTAACCGTGAAAGTCCGATCCTCCGGTAATCAAAATCCCGTGTTTCTCGGCCAGGTATCTGTAACCGGCAATCTGTCTATCTGTATGCTCCGGATAAAATACCTCTATACCCTTTAGTCCCAATGAAATAAGTTCTACAACAAAATCTTCAAGCTCCTTTGGTTTTAAATCTCCTAAAGTAAACGGATGCGCAAGCACTGGTATGCCACCGCATTTCAGAATAATTCCGATGGCCTCTTGAGGCTCAAAACGAAACCTGTCCACATAGGCTGGAGCACCCTTTTTAAGAAACCTATCAAATGCATCTTGATTAGTGTTAGCATATCCCTTCTTTAACATAGCCTTAGCAAAATGGGGTCTCCCGACCTGCTCTCCACCAGCCATCTGGAGGACATCACTAAAATCTATTCCAATCCCCAAACCTTTAAGCTTATCGAGTATCTTTAAGTTTCTTTCTGACCTCACCTTTTGTAAAAACTCGAGTCTCTCTTTTAAAAAACTGCTGTCTATATCAATACAGTAACCGAGCAAATGCATCGTACCATAGGGGCATCCTACACTTATTTCCACCCCTGTTAAAACATCTAAGCCTACCTTTTTACCCTCTTCTAACGCCTCTCTATTGCCTTCTACCGTGTCATGATCCGTTATTGCAATGGCCTTTAACCCCTTTTCCTTTGCGTGTCTAACTACTTCGGATGGACTTAGAGTGCCATCAGATACAGTCGTATGTATATGTAAATCTATATAACCACCCATTTTTTTCCTTTCAAAATATTTTTGGTTTTTTAATCAAAATTATTACCCCTTAATTACTCCCATTGGCTTGAGTTTCGCTACCTTTTTGCTGATACCCGCATTATGAACCACTTCTACTACATCGCTCACATCCTTATATGCATCTGATATTTCTTCAGCAATCGTAGACCTTGATGCCGAACGCACTGTTATTCCCTTATCCTTCAGCTCCCTCACAATATCCCTGCCTTTGGCAAGCTTCATTGCCCGACTTCTACTCATCACCCTGCCTGCACCATGGCATGTACTCCCGAAGGTCTCCTCTATGGCCTTTTCTGTGCCAACAAGAAGATACGAGTATCTCCCCATATCACCAGGGATCAATACAGGTTGACCCAATGCTCGATAAGCCCTTGGAATATCCGGATGATCCGGAGGGAAAGCCCGTGTTGCCCCTTTTCTATGGACACATAGCCTCTTCTTCTTACCATCAATTCTGTACTCTTCAATCTTGGCTATATTGTGGCATACATCGTATATCAGATCAAGCTGCAGATCCTTTGGTCCCAACTTTAATACATGTTCCAGGGTCTTTCTTACCCAATGGGTGATAATCTGTCTATTGGCAAAAGCATAATTGGCAGCACAAGCCATTGCTGCCAGATACTCTTTTCCCTCTTTTGACTCCACAGGGGCACAACAAAGCTGTCTATCCGGCAAGTCAATACCGTATTTCCCAGAAGCGCGCAGCATGACCTTTATATAATCGTCGCAAACCTGGTGCCCCAAACCCCTTGACCCTGTATGGACGATAACGGTTACCTGTTCCTCATAAATACCCAAGGCTCTCGCCAAATCATGGTCATATATATCGGACACAAAACCAATCTCAACAAAGTGGTTTCCAGACCCCAAAGTCCCCAATTGATTCCTGCCTCGCTCTCTGGCCCTCTTTGAGATGAATTGAGGATCCGCATTGAGGATACATCCTCTGTCCTCTATATATTCAATATCTTCTTGTGTACCGTACCCCTGATCCACAGCCCACTTCGCTCCCCTTAAGAGAACATTCCTCTCGTTTTCGGCATTCAGCTTCAGATCCTTCCTTTGAGATCCTACCCCTGACGGGATATTCACAAAAAGGGCATCAACCAGATCATCTATCTTATCCTCGATATCATTACGGCTCAGCCCTGAGCGCATCAGCCTGACACCGCAGTTTATATCATAGCCTACACCTCCAGGGGACACAATGCCTCTGTTTATATCAAAAGCGGCAACACCTCCAATAGGAAATCCATAACCCCAATGGATATCCGGCATGGCAAGAGAGCAACCCACTATCCCGGGAAGCCATGCGACATTTGCGACCTGTTGAAGGCTTTTATCCTTCTTTATATCTTCCAACATCTTCTTATCCGCATAGACGATTCCATCGGTCTTCATCTTCCCAACCCGCGGTATCCTCCAGCGGTAATCATCTATCCTTTTAATATCTATAGTGACTTCTTCGTTCATATCTGTTCTTTCTTAACGCTCTATACACTGTCAGATAAGTTGCACGCGTTATAATGTGACCGCCTTTGCTGAGTTAACTCAATAGCTGTTTATTATTATTTAGATTAGTGTACGAACACTAACTATACGCCCCTATTCAGAGATCAAATATTACCCTGGATACCCATCCACCGTCTTTCTGCTCCACTTGAATCTGGTGGTAAGTAACTGCCTTAACCACTGTCCTTATGGTATGGTGTCCCTCTCTAAACTCCTCTCCATAAACAGTCGCACTAAGGCTATTGTTCTCTAACTCTTTAATCTCAAAGCGTTTAAAGAGTATCCTTTCTGTCTCATGCAAATATAAGAGTTCCCCTAGCCATACTACCATTAACTGTTCCAGGTCATCCCCCTCCAGTGTTACTCCTTTTTCTATAGAATCTGCTACCTCGGATAGATCACATATTATTTCAAATAAAGCCTCTGCAGCGCACTGAAAGAGTTCTTTTAAATCTTTACCATAGACTTTGATACCTATGTCTGCCGTATGATCTATGATTTCATACCCCTTCACAGGGCCTCCGAAGAATTACTTTTTTTATGAATGTATAACATCAATGACATATCTAGTCAAACGATTTCAGTCTCTTTAACCCCAGGATTTTCCAATAAAAGTTAAATACTTTTGCATATAATTATCTGAAATCAGCATATACTATACCTAGGTGTCCTGTCGTTTTTCCTTGTCTTTCTGTATTATTTTGTTATAGTGTAACAGCTTAGTTTTTGAAATTTGATTGCCGTTGAAGCTTGGCGAGTGCTTTCTGTTTCATAAGGCTAAAATAATACGTTATAGTTAATAAAATGGAATAATTGAATTTATTTTTGGAGGTTCAAATGAAAAAAGTTGCTGTTGTTGGCTGTGGTGCATATATGGATAGTGGTTACGGCTGCCCGGGTGAATGGCGTTGTCTAAAGGCAGCGGCTCTTGGGGAAGGTGATTTCGACGAGACATCTCAGGTTGTAGCCTTTGTCAAGTGTGAATGCCCCGGTCGCACAGTTGTTCCTACGCTGGGCATGTTTATGAAATTATCCGAAACCAAACCGGATGTTATTCATCTGAGTTCATGTCTGGTCGAGGCCAAACCAGGGTGTCCATATGTCAATGCTGAAGAGTTGGCCAAAATCATTGAGAATAAAACAAATATCAAAGTCGTACTGGGAACACACGATTATCATTAACCATAAACCGACTTCTCCGGATTTCGTCTATATATAGCAGGCATGCTTTTATCCAAGCCCTTAATAATATAGTAAAACATTAAACATCCTCTCCCATCATTGATGATCTCGTAAAAAGTCAAAAAATACCATTTCCCGTCATTCCGGCAAAAGCCGGAATCCAGTGTTTTCAAGCAGTTGCGGACCATCTGGACTCCGGTTTTCACCGGAGTGAC
>JAUXFK010000211.1 GCA_030623035.1 Deltaproteobacteria bacterium
AAAGGTAAGGCAGAGGCTTCCATCAGAATGTTTTGTTTGCTTTTGTTCGGAATGCCATACCTGTTCGGATACCCAGGACGCAATATCAGGAGAGAATTTCAGGCAGACCTCAATACTGGTTTCGCTGCTCAAAAGCCCGAAGTTTTTTCTCATATATTCCTTTACAAAGCCTGAAGAAATGTCCGGATTGATATTTTTGAGTGATGGTCTTACTGACTGTATCCTGGAAAGGGCGAAGTCTCGAAGCTCATCTCTCAGAGAACAATGGGCAATGATATGCCAGTTTCCCATATATTGAAGCAGATGGAGCGGAAGGATATCCCTTTTGGTTGTCTCATCTTTGTGCGGGGAATAGTAAAGGATTGTCAGAGGCTTCGTGTAAAAAAGGGCGTCAACTACCTTCTGAAAGACAGTGTCGCGAACCCTGGAATATTCTATATTCTTTACTGAGACCTTTTGGATGAGTTCTTCAAGAGAGACAAGAGGATTCAAAGAATGAAAGGTAAGAAACTGTTGAAGAAATGACGTGAGAGAGGTCTTGAGTTTCTTGTTTGGTATAGTAGAAGCTAATCTTGATGAGATAAGAAGTACTAAGAGTTCATCCTCTTTTATCCATATACCTGGAAGTTCATAACTATTTTGTTCATACGTATAACCCTTCTTTTCAGGGAAATACACGAGAGGTGCATTCAACCTGTCTCTTATGAATTCAATATCCCTCTGGGCTGTTTTAACAGAGAGCTCAAACCTTTCTGCTAATTTCCTGGCATTGGGATATTTTCCAGCTTTTACCTGGTTGTGAAACCACCAAAACCTTTCATAAATGACCTTGGACGGCATTTCAATCCCCCTGGAAATGGATTCTCAAGCAGTTACAATCAAGTTCAATCAATAATGTCCAGCATAAATATATCCGTATCCTTTCACGGTTACCTGTTTACGATTCACGGTTTTTCCAATGATTTATAATACATATAGCTGATATACAATAGTATTGTCAATAGTATACGAGCTTTTGCTCGGGTATAAGGAATTTTTAAGTGATCTGAATAAGCGAGAATTCCAATAATTCCTTGCATTTTTAAAAGATTGTTGATAGTGTTTATCATTATATGAGAGAGATTTTAATAGAACAAAAGGGGGGAATTCATGGATATCATTGAAGCGATAAAATCTAGAAAAAGTATCAGAGCATACAAAGACAAGCCAATACCAAAAGACATTATTGAAGAGCTCCTTGAAATATCTGTAAGGGCACCTTCTGCACTCAATACACAACCCTGGGAATTTGCAGTAATCACAGGAGATGTACTTAAAAAGATAATGGAAGATAATGTAAAATCACTTGAAGGCGGATCAATGCCAAACCCTGATGTACAACCCGTATTTTTTGAAGGTGAATACAAAAAAAGGCAAGTGGATTTAGCGAAACAGTTGTACGGACTTTTGGAAATTACAAAGGAAGACAAAGAAAAGAGGACGGAATGGACCAAACAGGGTTTTCGCTTCTTCAATGCCCCATCTGTTATTATTATCTATTCTGACAAGTCCTTAAGCGAAGGAGGCAGTATGTATGATGCGGGTGCAATTGCCCAGACAATCGCTCTTGTAGCACTGAAATATGGCCTTGGCACCTGTGTCCAATCCCAGGGGATTCTCTTTCCGGAAGTTATCAGGAAATACGCCGACATACCGGATACCAAGAGACTGATTATATGTATCACAATAGGTTATCCGGACATGGACTTTCCAGCGAATAAACTGGTTACAGACCGAGTGAAGGCAAAAGATATTACGAAATGGTATGGGATGTAAGGATGATTTGCTACCTATGGATGGGCACTACCTAATTATGGATGAATAATTTGCTCGTAAAGATTATTTATACAATCCCTTATAATATTAAAAGAAGACCTGTAATGAAATGAAGTAAGGCCATAGGGGTCAGGGACCTCTACTTCTTCCGGCATATCTCCGTGAAATGTACCAAAATTCCCCAAAAGTCTCAACTTATCCTCAGATTCAGGATCCATTTCCAATATGATCTCCTTGTGGAAGACATCCATTACAAGGATGATATCCGCTTCTTGAATCATTTTTATGCAGACCTGCCTGGGGGTATGCCCTGAAACATCTAAGCCCAGTTCATGAGCAATACGAATCGCCTCCGGCGGGACAGAAAGCCCAGGGAACATATTGACCCCTGCTGAATGAACATTTATCCCCTCTTTATTTTTTTTAAAAAATAGGTCATTCAATACCCTTTCAGCAAAAGGACTTCTACATATATTGGCTGTACAAACAAAGAGTATATCCTTCATAGTCTAATCAAAAAACCAAAATTGGTTATTGAGTTACCTCAGCAAAAAAAATCGGTCACAGCAAAGGAGGTCACATTATAACCCGTGCAAAACTCGCGCCTTAGTGAGCATAAAAAAAGAACAGTATCGATCTTTGTAATTGAACAGTTACTAATGTGTCTGTTCATACGCGTAAACATCCAGCAACACTTCTGTTCTTTCTTAACGCTCACTACACCGCTCAAACAGTTGCACGCGTTATAATGTGACCTCCTTTGCTGTGTTAACTCAATAACCATTAAACCAAAATCAAACATATTATATCCTTTTTTATCACATCTCGCTTTAAAAAGTCCACATTTCGTTTTGAATTTCCTATACTTTTTTTATTGCTCTCCACAATAAGTGCTTTCATAAATTTATTAATGGGGATTCTGATCTCCAAATTCAGTTATAAAAATGTTGCTATTTTCTACTACAATAAGTAAAATCAGACGTTATGTTTATCATATATGGTTTTGATTTAAATAAAAGGTAACAGTTTGGCTTTTTGAAATTTTAGTTGCTTCAACGGCAATCAAATTTTAATCCGTGCAACTGTTTGAGTATCTTAGTGAGCGTTAAGAAAGAACAGGGGGAAAGATGCGAGTTCTGCACGGGTTAAAATTTGATTGCCGTTGAAGCTTGGCCAGTGCTTTCTGTTTCATAAGGCTAAAATAATACAATAAAAGTAACGGTGAATTAATATGCTCGAACTTATGAGAAGAAATGCAAGATCCTGGTTCATCCAGATAGCCCTCTTTGCTGTAATTTTAGTTTTTGTCTTCTGGGGTGTAGGGAGTTTTAAACCTGATAGCGAGAATAGAATAGCTACAGTCAATGATTACCGTATAACAATGAATGAATACAGAAAGACCTATGAAAATCTTTTAAAGAAATACAGAGAGATATATAAGGATGATTTCTCTGAAAAAACAATAGAAAGGCTGAATCTTAAAGAGCTGGCCATTAACAGTTTGGTAGAAGAAGTCCTTTTATTACAAGAAGCAGAAAAGCTAGACCTTGAAGTAACCGAGGATGAACTGAGGGAATCGATCATAAGATACCCTGCCTTTCAAAAAGACGGGGTTTTTAAAAATTCATTATACCTAAAGTTATTGAGATATAACAGGACAACCCCAGAGGAATTTGAGGACTCTCAAAGAAAAGTGATATTGCTAAAAAAGGTGGAAAACTTAATAAAAGACAACGCCAAACTTTCAGATAAAGAGTTGCTGGACGCCTACACCCTGGAGAATGAAAGCATTAATATTGAAGTGATTAAAGTAAAACTTTCCTCTTTCAGAAGTAAGGTAAGGGTATCTGATGAAGAGATAAGGGATTATTTTTCAAATCATAAGGGGAACTACCAGATACCGGCCAGAGTAAATGTTCAGTATCTGAGTTTTAATCCAATCGATTATGAGTCCAATGTAACGATATTAAAAGAGGATATCAATGATTACTATGAATTAAATATAGATAAATTCAGCATCCCTGCAAAGATCAAAGCAAAACACATATTAATCACTGCGCTAGCGGATGATGCTGAATCGAGAACTAAGGGCAAAGAGAAAGCTGAAATGATTCTAAAAGAGATTCAAAAGGGAGCGGATTTTGCTGCGTTGGCCAGGAGATATTCAGATGACCCATCGGCAAAAAAGGGCGGAGACTTAGGGTATATAGAGAGAGAAAAACTGATGCCCCCTATCAAAGAAGCCCTATCCTC
Organism: Deltaproteobacteria bacterium; assembly: GCA_030623035.1. GTDB lineage: Bacteria > Desulfobacterota > UBA8473 > UBA8473 > UBA8473 > JAUXFK01. The sequence continues at coordinate 4,069 of JAUXFK010000211.1, forward strand.
GATCCAGGAGGGGGGAGTCAGTTCAATTATTAATAGCCCGTTTGGTTTTCATATAATAAAGGCTGAAAAGATTATAGATGCGAGGATCATACCTTTAACTGAGGTCGAATCAGAAATTCATTCTATATTAAAACGAGAAAAGGCTCAAGAACTGGCAGATGAGGAAGTAGAAAATATAAATGCACTGACTATCGATGAAAAAAATCTCGATGAATTTGCTGTTAGTGAAAAGCTTGAAATAAAAAAGACGGGTCTCTTTGCCTCGGGAGAAAGCATAAAAGGAATCGGCAATAATAGAACCTTTTCAAACGCAGCTTTTTTGCTCGAAAAAGGTGAGATAAGTCAGATTGTGAAATCTTCTGGGATAAATTATATATTGCAGGCAATAGAGAAATTACCCCCTCAAATACCCGAACTTGAAAAGGTTAAAACAGAGGTTAAAAAGGATGTGACACATGAAAAAGAGAAATCCATGGCAAAAGCAAAAGCCGAGGATTTGCTGAAAGAACTAAAAGAGGGAAAAGAGTGGGGACGTCTTGTTAAAAAAAATAAATTAAAGGTAGAGCAAACAGGTTTTTTCAAAAGAAGGGACAGGGTTGGATACTCTGAAGAGGTTAAGGAACACGCATTCTCATTATCTCAAAATAACCCCTATGCAGACAGAATATTCGAGGCAAATGACAACTATATTATTTTTAGGTTTAAGGATAAAAAGGGCATAGATAAAGAAGAATTCAATACGGTAAAGGAGAGGTTTGAAAAGATGCTTCTGCAGCAAAAAAGAGAAAATATATTTCGATTATGGATGAACGATATCAAGGCCAAAGCGGAGATTAAATTAGATATGAGCGTTATAAAGTAATGTATATCATATTTTCCCTGAACCTATTAAAGGAAAACTCTTCGTATTATTTTAGCCTTATGAAACAGAAAGCACTGGCCAAGCTTCAACGGCAA
>JAUXFK010000168.1 GCA_030623035.1 Deltaproteobacteria bacterium
AAAAGAGGCAATAAGCGATGTAAAAGAGGAAAAACCCACAAAGATTACACAAGAAGCAAAAGAGCCTGTTACAAAAGAAAAAACAGCAAAAAAAGAAGAAGATTCCCCACCCAGGAAGGTGGAATCCCCGGATGACTTAAAGAACAAAATGGTTATAGCCACATTAAATAAATGGCTCGCTAACCTTCAGAGATTAGAGGGAAAATCGATCTGAACTAAAAACGGAGTTACAGGTGAAAAGATTACTGGTAATTCATGGGCCAAATCTCAATCTGCTCGGCAAGAGAGAACCCCAGATATACGGGAAGCTTACATTAGAAGAAATCAACAAGAAAATAGAAAGGACTGCGAAAGAAGAAGGCGTCTCAGTCGAAGTATTTCAATCAAATTACGAGGGAGAACTGGTTACCAAGATTCAGGAGGCTATGGGGGTATTTGATGCGATTGTTATAAATCCCGGCGCCTATACCCATACAAGTGTTGCGATCAGGGATGCTATTGTTGCTGTTGGAATCCCTGCTGTAGAGATTCATCTGTCGAATATATATAAAAGAGAAGATTTTCGCACAAAATCGATGCTAAAAGATGTGGTTATAGGCCAGATTGCCGGCTTTGGAGTGGATAGCTATCTTCTGGGTATAAGAGCAGCCGTTGGCATATTAAAAAGAGACGAATAGAGTGAGAAAAAGGGCATGCCGGAAGATAAAAGAGAAATTGGATACGTATGGTCTGGATGCCATTTTAATCTCCAATTTGGACAATATAAGATATGTAAGCGGTTTTACTGGAACTGAGGGCACCATACTGTTCTGCCAAAATGAGAGATATTTTTTAACTGATTCCAGGTACACAACACAGGCAGCAGAACAAACCAGCGGTTTTATGATTCAGGAATACCGCAAAAAAGAGAAAGAAATTTCGGATCTGATCTTAAAGCTTCGCAGTAAAAATGTCGGATTTGAACCAAAATATGTAACATTTGAGGCATATAACAAGTTATCGGAGAACCTGCAGGATACCCGGCTGATTCCGATTCCGGAGGGATTGGATAGTATAAGGAATAAAAAAGAAGAAACGGAAATCGAATCCATCAAAGAGGCGATCAGAATTGCATCAGAAAGTTACCTCCAGGCGATAAAGAAGATTGAAGTTGGGATTGAAGAGAGAGAGATTGCCTTAGAGATAGAATACCTTATAAAAAGAAGTGGGGCGCAAAGTATATCTTTCGATATCATCGTTGCCTCAGGTAAAAGGGCGGCACTGCCGCACGGTATCTCTTCCAATAAAAAAATAAAAAAAGGGGATCTCATTTTAATAGACTTTGGTGCCCGGTATCAGGGTTATTGCTCTGATGAGACGCAAACTTTGGTCGTTGGCAAACCGACACCCGAGCAAAAAAAGATTCATCAAATCGTGAAAGATTCTCAGCAAAAGGCCTTTGAAGCGATTAAGCCCGGGGTAGAAGTTACTAAGGTCGATCTAGCCGCAAGGGACTTTATCGAAAAGGCAGGCTTTGGTAAATACTTTGGGCATGGCACAGGACATGGTGTGGGATTAGCGGTTCATGAAATGCCCCATATTTCACCGTTGGGTGAGGGAATAATAGAAGAGGGTATGGTCTTTACTGTAGAGCCGGGCATCTATATACCACAGTGGGGAGGGGTTAGACTGGAGGACATGGTTAGGGTCACCTCCTTTGGATATGAAAGACTGACTTATTTATCAAAAGAGCTTCATATAACTTAAAGTGGGGGGTATTATTTTAGCTTCAACGGCAATCAAAATTTAACCCGTGCAGAACTCGCATCTTTCCCCCTGTTCTTTCTTAACTCACTTTGATACTCAAACAGTTGCACGCGTTAAAATTTGACCACCGCCTTCGCAACTAATATTTCAAAAAGCTAAACTGTTACAAACAAATCTATTGAGTTTTACGTTCCCAATTAAAAAACTTTTCAATGTTCTTTCTTAATGAATGCATAACGAATCCAATGACAGTTATATCATCCAGATATCCCACTCCAGGAATAAAGTCCGGCACTGCATCAAATGGATTGACAAAATAGATAACCGCTGCTATTGCAAACAAAATCGTTTGCCAGGGGACTTCTGTATATTCACCAGCACGCCAGGCCTTTAATAAACGAAAAAGCGACATAAGATCGTCCCAGATTTTTGAAAGCGCACCTTTGTTCTCCTTTGCTTTTTCAAAGGCCTCTTTTAGCAAGTATGCCGTCTTTTCTTTATCCTTTGCATACTCCTCAGCACTTCTTTTTGCATCATTAAATCCTTCTTGTTCCTTTTTATCCATCTTTACACCCATATGTAACTACTCAGGTTGTCAGGTTCAAGCCAGACCTGGCTTCCCTGTCTCAGATTAAAATTTGATTGCCGCTTTAGAGACGCTTTTCAAAAAGCGAAACTGTTACCAAAAATGTTGTTTGCATTTTTATTATATTCTATATTAAAATATCCATGATTTGTCAATAACAGGGTAATAAGAAAGCATCGAACGATGTGCTGAACACGGGTTTTTTAATTCACCTAAAAATACTTATCTTCCTCTGAGTTTATCCTGAGAAACGAAGGAGCTCGATGGGCGACCTGAAATCCTAATCATGTTCGCTGAAAAGAAAATATTTCACTTTTCAGGATGAACCAATTATGTTATAAAAAAAGTATAATCGGGCTGTTGCCCAAACGGAAATTCCTTTGAGCGGTCTTCAAAAAACGTTTTGGACAAGACGAATTGGGATTTGGGCAACAGCCTGTAAACAAGTAAATCAAAAATAGATGCATTTTGGTTTCAATACCAGATTATTGCCAGATGTTAAAAAAGTATTTATGGCTTTTGAAGTATATCCTTTTAATGCCCGTCATACTCGTTTTCCTGACTATCGGTATAAGTTTATTGATCAGTTCATACCGTGTGGAAAACGCCCACGTTTTTATCATGCTTTTTTTCTCTTCCAGTTTATTGGTCTTGATTTGCATATCCCTTATTGCAGGAATTATTTCAAAAATAATCTATAAGATACGGCCCGAAAAGTAAAGGAAACCCCAAATCCGGATTAAACGCTTTAAGATTCTTTTAAGCGGGTTATCTATCCTGACATACATTTAAGATTACCTTTTCCTGGGAGTTATGAAAAGAAGAGACAGTATTGTTATTGTTACGAAGAGCGCAAAACCCGCCATTACTACAAAACTCATCTCATAAGAGCCTGTCCGGTCTCTAATCAACCCTACAAAACACGGGCCAAATACTATACCAACGCTTAAACATGTAGAAATAATACCAAAACCAAAACCCAGATTCTCTGGTTCTAAAAGATCTGATGGTAAAGAGAATACGGGTGCAGGAACAAGGGCTACTGAAATCCCGATGAGTACCATAAAGAAGATAAGCAAACCAGGGATATATGGGATTAAGAAGATAACAACACCTAATATAAGCCCGCTTATTGCGATCAGGGTCTCTTTATAACCCCATTTATCAATGACATACCCAACCACAGGACTGAAAAGTAAAGAGCCCCACATGATAAAACTGGTAAGGAACCCCGCAAATCCGATACTGAAGCCTCTATTTTCCAAAAAAAAGTCTGGAGCAAAGGTAGACAAAGAGACTAGCGATGCATTAAACCACATCCAGGCTAAAGCCAGAAGCCATATTGAAATTCCTGTTTCTCTGAAATTTGAAAGCCGAAAATTTACTTTCCTATAAGATCTGTCATTTATGGAGGGGGGGGATTTAAAGAAAAGGAGAAAGGCTATAAGCGCGATAAGAGTGACAAGGCCGCTTACCAGGACAGACGTCTGCCAGCCCAGACTCTTTCCTAACCTTCCCAGGACAGTAAATGATATGACCGAACCTAACGGCATAGCAGTATTGAATATGCCCATAGCAATGCCCAGCTCTTTTCCACTAAACCACTGTATAAGAAAACGAGGAAGGCCGATTGCAAGAACCAAAGCACCAATCCCTGAGATTGCCCTACCTAAAGCAAGATGTAAGAATGTCCTTCCGAAAATTACTATAAGGGTACCAATAATCATTAAAATAAAACAACTTACACTGATTTTTTTGGTCCCGTAAAGATCAAATAGAATCCCCCCTGGAATGGACAGGAATATCCCGGGCAAGGCAAAAAGGGTCATAAGAAGCCCAGCTTGAGTATGGGATATATGGAGTTCATGAATTATTAAGCTTAAAATTGGAGGAATGGACTGAAATACAAAGGCAAAGGCTAACATGGATACATACATTAAGGCTAAAATATTCCATCTGTATCTTTCCTCCATAAAATCGTTTCCTGCCTCCTTTTTAAAGGCATGGTAACTACTCAGGTTGTTACTATTCTTTTTATATTTCCCATCTCATCCAGCTGCCTGTGCATAGTTCTCCATAGCAAAACTGCTCAATTTCAGTATCCTTATTCGCTTCTTTTATGCTATCTATGATATTCTCAATTCTGTCGTAAGGACAATCACTATGAAAATCCACCAATTTCCCGTCCCTATACACGATAATGTCAATACTCTTATTAAAATTGACGTACTGTTCAATTACAACCTTTCCAGCCAAAGACACCTCCCATCAAATTTGAAAAACCTGCCCAGTGCCCATCCAGAAATGGCCCTTTTGCCCAATCTCTGCGTCAGGCTCAGATTTTAATCCTCGAAATATGCCAATATATTCCTGTGGTTAAAATCTTCGCCTTTCTTGACCTTGAACAAAATTTCTCATTTGTGGATGGACACTGTCTAGTTTCTCTCCTGACTTCTTAAAAGCTCTATAGAGAGATCGGGAATCTTATCTTTTGCCTCACTTAACGATGGGTCTCGCTTTAGAGCCATCTTATATTCATTTAAAGCCTTTTTTGTGTCATTTACTTTCTCATAGAGTATCGCCAGGTTTAAATGGGTTACAGCATCATCAGAACCGTTCTTTACTGATTTATTGTAACAATCAATCGCCTTTTTCCACTTTTTGTCTTCACTGTATACAAAGCCCAGTTTGCCCCAGACAACCGGGTCCTTTGGTTTTGATCTTGTAATCAGTTTTAAAAGGGGGATGGCTTTCTTATATTTTCCTGCCTTTAAATATAGCTCAGACAGAGGCACAAGGACATCCACATCTTTCGGTTTTAGTGCTCTGGTCTTCTCGTATTCTCTTATTGACGCCTTAATCTTTCCCGTCTTTTCATAAAGAACAGCCAAGTTAAAATGGATGATAGGGTCTTTGTTATTCAATTTTGCAGCCCTCTTGTATTCTATTATTGCCTTTTTCAAATTCCCCACCTTTGTGTAATTATATGCAAGATGGGCATGCGCACTAAAGTCCCGCAGGTTTATCCTCGTTACCTCTAAAAACTCGGATATTGCCTCTCTGTACCTGCCTTTATCTTCTAAGATGACACCCAAATTGTAGTGCAGTATTTCATCTTCCGGATTTAACTCGACCAACTCCTTATACACTTGAACCATCTTGTCTAAATTGTGCGTTTTCTTATAGATTGATATCAACTTTTTATATACTTCTTTATCAGATGGATCTAACTTCAATACTTCTTCAAGCAGGCCGGCCGACTTTTTAAACTCACCATTTTCCATGTAGAGGTCTGCAACATAAATCCTTAGCTCTATAGAAGATGGATTTAACTGAACTGCCTTTTCAAGACAGTCAATCTTCTCTTTTGGATCTTCCAGGGCACGAACCTTATCCATCCAATCATCCTCTGTTATGTCGATATATAAAAAAGCGTCGGCAAATACACGGTTATCCTTCTTCACTCTTATGGTATATGAAGGTTTAAGCCCATTTAGCATCTCTTCTATCGCCTTATCTACCAACTCGCTTACTTCTACCTTATAATTAAGGTCATCATCTGTGCCTATTCCCTCTATATCCGTGGTTATCCCTCTGTTAAATAAGATATTTGTCTTAATCTCTTTAATTATAAAGCTATGACCAGTTGAAACATGTATTGTCTCTCCGCCATGCATCCTGTGCTCCTCCCCGTTCTTCTCTATCAAAATATAATCCAACCTGGGGTCTTTAGATACTATCCTGGGGATAAAAAACACCAGCGCCCCCACTACAAAGATAAGTAAGGTGAATAAAACAATATAAAATCTCTTTTGTTTACTCCTTAATTCCATTTTCTTTTATTCCTCTAGTAACTACTCAGGTTGTCAGGTTCAAGGTTCACAGTTCACGGTTGGGCGCATCCAGGGTGACATAGGGTTCACTCTGGACTTTCTGTAAAACTGCCTGGCGTATCGCAAGAACCGGATAAACTCCGCATTCGTCCCGGAATCGAACCCTTGTTTTATCAGTTTAACCTTGAAC
>JAUXFK010000212.1 GCA_030623035.1 Deltaproteobacteria bacterium
ATCTTATATATTTCAGCAACTAAAGTCATTGATTTTTGCCAGACCTGCAAATCTCTATACGTTTTTATTTTTCTTTGTGCCACTGTGCCTTTGCCCCTCTGTGCCTGAGTAGTTACTTCATTTAAACCTGTCTGCGTTCATCTGTGCCTGCCCCGTAGGTCAGGATGATCGTACTGGGGTGAATCTGTGGCTGAATAGTTACAGAATCAGATAAAATTGAGTCTTTATTAATAGAATACTCTTGCCCGGTTCATTTGATATGGATCATAATAAAGTTTTAGCAAAACGTCAACTTGAACTTGCAAGGTATAGTGATGATGTAGTATTCTTAAAATTCGAAGATGACAGTAGATTCTATGTGCTCGCAAAAAGCTAAGAACCTAGGTTGAGCGGTTCAACGTTCAAGGTTCCCGGTTGAAGATCCCTAACTGGCGCAAATCAAAATAATTATCTCTCAATAAGGGCGACATGTATGTTTCATCCAATGGGTGAAAAGGGCTAATCTGAGTATTGTGTTATAAAGAGAGGGATATCAATAGATTATAACCATTGAACCCTGAACCGATCACTTTAGGAAGAAATAAGATGTGATGTAAGAACAAACCCCTATCCATACGAAAAAAAGGCATATCGCCAAAAAAGGGAGATCCTCTCATGAATTCACAATTGAAAGGAATGAAAAAGGTTTATTTTAGCAAACCCAAGCGGGTGGACACATGGTCTAATCTCACCGTGAATGAGTACTATACCCCTTTGGACCTGGTGGATGTGGATTACAAAACAGAAGTCAATAATCCAGGAGAGTATCCTTATACCCGGGGTATATTCCCAAATATGTACAGGGGAAGAATCTGGAGTATGCGTGAGATCAGTGGGTTTGGGTCCGGATCGGATTCGAATCAGCGATTGAAATATCTCATAGAGATTGGCGAGACTGCCCTCAATATTATTCCTGATAACCCCACACAATTGGGCGTGGATTCAGATCATCCATTGGCAGAAGGTGATGTCGGAGTTCAAGGAACTGCAATAGATTCTTTAAGGGATATGGAAGATTTGACAGAAGGGATTCCACTCGATGAGGTGAGTTTCATGTTCAGCACCCCTACGATAGCTGTATATGCCATGTATATCGCAATTGCTGAGAATCGGGGTTATGATAAATCAAAGTTGCGGGGCACCTTCTCAAATGACCCTGTAGGGTACCTCCTGTTTGGGAATCACACCTTACAGCAAAAGCCTCCCTGGCTCATGCGTAAACTGGCTGTGGATGTCATCGAATACTGTGCGAAGAACATGCCCCTTTGGAATCCAATAAATGTCAACACATACAGTTTAAGGGAGACAGGGGTTGGTGCCGGCCAGGAGATAGGCTACTCCTTTGCCACTGCAATTGAATATATAAGAGAGGCCTTACAAAGAGGTGTGGGAATCGATGATATTGCCCCGAAGATAGCCTTTACATGCAATGCTCATATAGATCTCTTTGAGGAGGCAGCCAAATTCAGGGCTGCAAGAAGGGTATGGGCAAGATTGATGAAGGAAAGATTCGGCGCAGAGAATCCAAAATCATGGAAGTTTCGGTTTCATACGAATACATCGGGTTGTTCCCTTGTTCGTAAACAGCCGTTGAACAATATTGTTAGAGTGGCTTACGAGGCGCTAGCAGCGGTTCTGGGCGGTACACAATCATTACAGACATGTTCCTACGATGAACCGATCTGCCTGCCTACAGAAGAGTCACAGATGATTGCCTTAAGAACGCAGCAGATACTGGCCAATGAAGTTGGAGTATGTAATGTGGCCGATCCGTTGGGAGGATCATACTATGTAGAATCCCTGACAGATAAACTGGAGCATGAGATCCTCAAAGCAATGGGAGAGGTGGAAGATAAAGGGGGGATGGTCGCATCCCTTCAAAATGGTTGGATACTGGATAAAATTACGGAATCCGCATACCAATACCAAAAGGAAGTAGACAATAAGGAGAGAATTATCGTTGGTCACAATGAATATACCATGCCCGAAAAAGAGGAGAAAGACCAGAACATCTCCATACATCGTATATCGACTGCTTCTTCCAGGACTCAGATAGAGAATGTGAAGAGGCTGAAAAAATCCAGGGACACAACAAGAGTTAAAGAATCATTGGCCAACTTATACAAAAAGGCTGAGAACAAAGAAGGAAACCTCATGTATCCAATAATTGAGGCAGCCAAGGCCTATAGTACATTGGGTGAAATTATTGGTACCATACGATCTGCCTATGGATTCCCTTCTGATCCCCTTGGTGGTATTTAATTCCCCCCCCCTCTTGAGTCACAGGATACAAAACGGCCATTGGTTTTCAATTACATGCCTTAAGCCTTCTCATCTCGTTTCGTTAATTGCGAAATCCCTATAATATCCTGTGTGAAAATTTTACTTGACAAATAAAATGCGTCTGATTATATTGTGTCATCAAAATAAAGTTCTCATCATAATCGTTTTCAATTCAGTTTTCCTACTTGCCTCGATTAAGTCAGTTCCTTATAGAATCTGTTTGATCAAAGAATCCCACTTCTGAAGTTGTAGATCAAAGAAACCTGAAAAAGAGGAAAGGCCAATTATTTTTGGCATAAAAAGTTTCAGCTTTTACAACTTTAATTTTCAACAAAACCATTTTAAAACCCTGTTTCATAATTAACCAATTAACAGGCTGTTGCTAAAATCCCAATTCGTCTTGTCCAAAATGTTTGGCCAACAGCCTGTTAAAAAACGACAAGGAGGCAAACTGTTATGAAATCTAGAAGATTTAGGGTTATTATTGGGGCATGTTTGGCAGTGGTCTTTTTCCTGGGGGTTTCAGGCTGTGCCTATGTTGGAGAAAGGGTGGCAAAGAAGGGAGTCGGAGCGTTCTTTTCGATGGGACACGATGATCTGATAAGACACATCCTGGAGATTGACTGCGATATGCTGGCAAGAGAGGCTGTTGGAGGGACCAGCGGCATAACAATGCTCATTAACGCTTTTGTCCCTAATCACCGCGAACTAAATACGCTCAATTCGTTACTGTACGCTGCATACGGCATGCTGGTTGAATATGAGGATCCCGAATACGCGATGTATCTCTACGGCAAGTCTGTAGATTATGGCCTTACCTCTCTAAAGAACAATAAGAAATTCCGAGAGGGCCTGGAAAAGGGTGTAAAGATCCATAAGCTTGTGCACCACCTGGGCAAGGAACATAAGGGGGCCTTACTCTTTTGCTCTTTAGGCTGGGGTATGAAGATCATGCTGGATCCGGATGATATGTTTGAGCTTATAAATATGCCGGATGTTATTGCTATGGTGGATAGGTCTATAGAGCTCGATGAGGGTTATATCGCTGGTCTGGGGTTGGTCTTTAAGGGTGCCTACTATGCCTTTGTACCTGAGTTTATGGGGCTTGGAGGCGGGCCTGAGAGCTCAAAGGCCACATTTGACAGGGCAAAGGCACAAAGTGCCGGAAGGACGGTTCTTGCCGATACATTCAGGGCGAGATACTTGGCCACCCTCATGAAGGATGAGGAGATGTTCGACAGGCTTCTCAAAATTACAGTGGAGTTTCCCCACGGTGAACCTCCTGAGTTGACCCTGATAAACGAGCTTGCAAGGTGGAAGGCAAGAGAATACATTAGAGATAAGGATGAGTGGTTTTAGCAAGGGACGCCTTTAAATTGGAAACCAGGTCTGGTAAAAAAGGAAGCGCCTTTATTAAAATTATGGTCCTTCAGGACTTTGCGTACTTTTTTGGCTGAATTCAGGTGAACATACTGGTTCCGCTTATATTATCCTTTCCTGTTTCCTTCACGGAAAACATGGCCTGGTCAGCCAAGGATAGCAACCCGGACAGATTGGTTGCATCATCAGGAAATGTAGATACGCCAAAGCTTGCTTTCAGTCTTACCCTCAGCCCTGAGTTGAGAAGGTAGACAGTTTCCCGTATTACAGACCGAATGTTTTCTGCCATATGCAAGGCCTGGCGTTTATTTAAGCCTGGTAGAACAATAACAAATTCGTCACCACCATAGGCCACGGCATAGGCCGGCTTCTGTAAGACCCCATTAATTGTTGAGGCAAACTCTTGAAGAGTCTAGCTTGCCTTCAGGTGTCCATAGGTGTCCACCACCTGCTTGAAGTCATCAATATCCATAAAAATAAGGGAAAAGGGCTGTTTGCTTACAGAGTTTTCCGAGATCAATTCAGACAATGCCTGATAAAGATATCTCGTATTGTAAAGACCGGTCAAGCCGTCGTGAACTGCCAGTTCTCGAAACTTCTCCTCGCTTTTTCTTAAGGCCTCTTTTGTTTTGTTGAGATGTTCTTCAGCCTCCATTTCTTTGGTTACAATGGTAATACACCCCAATGAAATATAGATCCCATCCTCTTCAAAGGCCTCCACGCTTGCCTGGTCTTTTACCCAAAAACTTTTTCCTTTTCCAGTCGCGACTTTGTAGACGGCCTCTACAAATCCTCTTTCTTTTACCTCGTCTCTCAACCCGATTCTATGGTTATGCAACTCCTCTTTGCGAATAACCTCTTGTCTTATGATGTTTCCAACATCGGAATGCTTATAAACATGTCGTTTAATTATACTTTTGCGGAAAGACTCCGGGGCGTCCGAATAGGTACATCCGAGAATCTCTATTAAGCGCTTGCCGACGAATTCATACCAGATAACATTCCCTTTATCCTCCCATGCTGAAATATAGGGAATAGCCGGACTTCCGGTTTCATCATAGGCCCTGAAACGGTCGATTAAGTCTTTTACATAGCTTCTTAGATGAATGCTGTATTCACCGTTTAAAATCCGTCCGTAATAATTACCGTCCATAATCTGTTTAGGTTCCTGACGGTCCTTCATGAACTTACAACCTTGAGGGTCTCATGGATCTGTTTTATAGCCAGTTGAAAATCCTCCACTTGCCTTCAAAACAAAAAAGGCCCATACACTTTTTTGATTCGGATGCCGTGTATGTGCCTTTGCCAATCGAAT
>JAUXFK010000183.1 GCA_030623035.1 Deltaproteobacteria bacterium
AACCGTTGAAATAAAAGATAAATTAGAAAAAGGAAAAATTTATTTGTTGACATTATTTGGTATATAATATATTAAATGGAAAAAATCTGTTATTGATGAATGACTATTGATTATTGAAGAAATGGGCAAGGAAAATGCCACAAACATTTAAAACAATCTCCAAAGAGGAAAACTCGCTGGCAGGTATTGTGTTTACTACACTTAAAAAAGCAATTTTCTCAGGTCAGTTAAAACCTGGAGAAAGGCTTATCGAATCAGCATTATCTTCTCAATTTGGGGTCAGCTCTATTCCTCTGCGGGAAGCGATAAAGAAGCTTGAAGCAGAAAAACTTGTGGAAGTCATTCCATATAAAGGTGCCAGGGTTGTGAAGGCTTCACCTCAAGATATAGAAGACATGTATGCAATAGTAGGTGTATTGGAGGGATATGCTGCAAAATTAGCAACTCCATTGTTAAATAATTCTCATCTAGTTAAATTAGAGAAGCTTAACGAGGAGTTGCAAAAAGAAGAGTTAAAAAGAAATGTTAAAAACTGGCTTAAGGCAAATAATCAATTTCATCGTACCTTTACAGATGCTTGTCAACGACCAAATCTGATTAATGCAATATATGAAAAAATTGGTCCCCTTGGCCGTTATTGGCAAATTATGATTTCTATGCCCGGGATTATGGATGATGGGATAAACGATCATAGTCGAATCATAGATGCATTTGAAAGCAAGGATTCGAAACTGGTCAGAAAATTAGTAGAAAATCATCGAATAATATCAGGTCGAAGGATCAAAAAATATATTGAGGTATAAGGGTTGTCTAACTTTATATAAGGAGGGTGAAAATATGGGAAAATTAGATGGGAAAGTAGCAATAATTACTGGATCAGGTAGGGGATTAGGGAGGGGTTTTGCACTTGCTATGGCTAAAGAGGGTGCATCTATCGTGGTAAATGACGTGGATGACTCGGCCAACCAGGTGGTAAAAGAAATAACATCAAATGATGGAAAAGCAACCGCAGTTATAGGTGGAGTGGGGGCAAAAGAAGTGGCAGAGGATTTGGTGAATACTGCGGTTAAAGAATTTGGAAAGTTGGATATACTGGTTAATAATGCCGGTATAATCCGAGATGCATTTCTCCATAAGATGGAAGAGAAACAATGGGACGATGTTATAACTGTGCATCTAAAAGGCGCCTTTCTCAACACCCAGGCAGCAGTGAGATATATGAAGGAAAACAAGGTAAGAGGCAGGATTATTAACATCACCTCCTCAGCAGGACTCTATGGAAATATAGGGCAAGCAAACTACAGCGCAGCAAAGGCAGGCCTTGTTGGGCTTACCCTGTCAAATGCAAAGGAATTGGTACGTTTTGGTATCTGCGTTAATGCTATTGCCCCGGCAGCTCAGACAGCCATGACAGACTCGATGCCAGAACAAGTGAAAGAGATGATGTATAAACAACTCGCTGCTACATCAACGATCCAGAAGATGGGACAACCTGAGGACGTTGCGCCTATCGTCGTCTTCTTGGCTTCCGACGATGGGTATTACATAACAGGGCAGGTAATCTGTGCCATGGGTTCGGTTGGAGTAATATGACCCTGGGAATCGGGATGGTCCAATTCTGATCGAATGATCAGAAAGATCAGGGCGACTCTATTTGTTGATAAATTAAGGTTCTCTTCATGTCCACATTAGCCAAAGGCTTTCTGCTGGATTGATCTATAATCTCTATTTGTAACTATTTATGTATTTACACAAAAGAGAAGGAGAAAATGTAAGTGGATTTTGGTTTTACAGAAGAACAAAGGATTTTCCAGGATTCAATCAGAAAGTTTGCCGTTAAAGAAATCGCACCACTCGTAGAAAAGGCTGAGGAAACAAAGACCTTTCCTGTGGGGTTATACCCCAAAATGGGCGCTCAGGGTTACCTTTCCGTTACCTATGATGAAAAGTATGGAGGGGCAGGAGCTGATAAAGTCTGCGATGCCATACTAAACTTCGAAATCGCACGGATATCTATGGCGTTCAGCACAACGCTATCCGGACAAACACTGTCTACTCTTCCAATAAAGACCTTCGGAAATGAACAGCAGAAAGACAAATATCTTCCAATGGCTACTTCAGGTAATAAGATATTTGCTTTTGGGATGACAGAACCCAATGCAGGTTCTGACTCCGCCAACATTGAAACAACCGCAAAAAGGAATGGTGATGGGTATATTATAAATGGGACAAAGATGTTTGTTACCAATGGGCCATTTGCCGATTATATCACGATTTCAGCCAGCACCGATAGAAATAAAAAGGCAAGAGGCATAGCCATTTTTGTAATTGATAAGAACACGCCTGGTTTGAAGGATATGGGAAAGCTGGAAAAGATGGGTCACCATTCGGCTGAGACAACAGAGATCGTTTTCGAGGATTGCCATATTCCCAAAGAATGCCTCGTGGGGCCACCTGAAGGGGGATTTCCAGCATTGATGGAATCCCTTTATGACAGTCGGGTCTCTGTGGCAGCCATGATTGCCGGAACAGCGGATGCGGCTTTTGAATCTGCAATGACCTATTCAAAAGAGAGGGTAGCCTTTGGTAGACCCATTTGCAAATTCCAGGTGAATCGTTTTAAGCTCGTAGAGATGGGGATGATGGTAGAGATTTCCAAGATTCTTGTTTACAAGGCTGCCTGGCTATCTGATCAGAAAAGGCCTTTTGCAAAAGAGGCATCGATGGCAAAACTCTTTGCAAGCGAGGCTGCCTCACACATCACATACGAAGCGGTTCAGCTTCATGGGGGATACGGTTATATGAAGGAGTATCCTGTTGAACGTTATTTCCGAGACGCAAGACTGGGTACAATTTTTGAGGGGACATCAGAGATACAGCATGAGATAATAGCGAGGTTTATGGACATCTAAATAGTGTCCATCCAGAAATGGCCCTTTTGCCCAATCTCTGTGTCAGGTTCAGATTTTAATCCTCGAAATATGTCAATATATTCCTGCGGTTAAAATCTTCGCCTTCCTTGATCTTGAACAAAATTGCTCATTTCTGGATGGACACTAAATAGCCTTTTTAGAGCCGAGCGTAGGTCTTTAATTTTGTTAAAACGATATTCAATTCGAAGAGGAGTACACTATGAGATTTGGTGATGTTTCATATGAAAAGAAAGACAGGGTCGCCATATTGACCCTTGATGATCAAAAGAAGTTAAATGCATTGAGCCCTGGGATCAGACAAGGGTTAAAAGAGGGGTTTGCAGAGGTAGAGAGGGACGCAGATATAAAAGCGGCCATCGTAACAGGGGCAGGAAGGGCCTTCTGTGCCGGAGCAGACATTACCGGATTTAATTTTGATCCTGTTTCAGTTAAGATTTTTCTTAATGATGTATTTCAAGCACTAACCATTGGCGAGCATGTATCCAAACCTGTCATTGCTGCCGTAAATGGACTTGCTCTTGGCGGCGGTCTTGAGCTGGCTATCAGTTGTGACATGATAATCGCCTCTGAAAAAGCAAAGTTTGGAGTCCCGGAGATAAATCTCGGGTTGCTACCTGGTTTTGCCATCGTTCGTCTTCACCAGATAATCGGCAGATCAAAGTCAAAAGAGATGACCATGACCGGAGAGCCTATTTCTGCTGAAGAGGCATTACGACTTAATCTGGTAAGCAAGGTCGTGCCTCATGAAAAGCTCATGGATGAGGCAATGGAATTGGCTGGAAAGATAGCGTCCAAACCAGCCATAGCAATACGACTGGCCAAGTCCTCAATAAATAGAATGCTTGGTGGGGAAGAGATTGTTTATGCATGTGATGCGATGCCATCTCTTTTTGCCACAGAAGATACCCAAGAGGGGATAAGGGCTTTTTTGGATAAGAGAAAACCTGTATTTAAAGATAGATGATCTTCAAAAAGCTAAACAGTTACTATCTTGTTAATTTTGTAATCGATATCCGATAAAATAGTTCTATAAGTGTTGGTTCTCACGACTTAAGCATCCTCTGATACTTTTGTTTACTCTGTTCAGACCTCTTTTTGTAATCTCTTCTGACGTTCATCTGATCTACTTTCACATCATGACCTCCTAAAACAACTCTCTTCTTTTTCGACAGGGTACTTGTCAATAATAGATTTGAGTCCAATAATATTTAGACCTAGTAAGGAGGTAAATTTCAAATGTTAGCTATGTCTGAAAAAAGCAGGAAAGTCGATCTTGTGGAAAGTTTTGGTATTAAAAGTGGGCATTTGCTTACGAGAATTTGCTTCGTAGGTTTCATGCTGGGGATACTCTTGTTCCTTTTCGCCTCTTCTTTGCAAGCTGAAAAGAAGAAGTACTATGACCCATGGGAGCTAGGCCCCTTTATCGAAGGGGATGAAGTTCCACCGAAAAATATGGCAATTCTTATAAGATCGGCCACACTTAGCCCTTTGAAAACCCTTTTCAGTGACGGCTTTGACAAATATGTTGTCCCAAAGGTAGTGGAAAATACCAATGGTTTCGTGAGGTTCAAGTTCTATCATGGGGGGGTAAGGGGGGCTGAAGGATGGTCGAGACTTTGCAAGAAGGTTTCTTGAGCCATTTGACATACGATTGACAGAGTATCGCTTACCCATAAGGCGGTTTGAGGGAAAGGCAAGAGAGGAACTTATAAAGAGGGGGATCAAAGAGGTCAAGTTCTCTGAGGATGAGATGGAGAAGCTAAAAGAGAATGCCAGGTCTCTCTATAATGAGTTGGCCGGTAAGTATTATCCAAGGTGGCTTCTGGACGAGATATTGAAATATCGAGACGAATACAGGAGGCTTAAGTCAGAGGGTAAATTGGATGAGTTCCATGAGAGCAGGATTCTTCCGGGAGGAGACCAGTCAGAAGAATGGAGAACAAAATGGGACGATCCTTTATAAGTAATGAGAGGGCTCGATAAGAGGAAGTGTGTTTGACATTTGTCTGTCAAACGTAAAAACAAAAAGGAGGGTATTAAAATGGCACAGGCAGAGATAAAAAAGAGTGAGAAGGAGCTATTGGATGATCGTCAGTACTGGTGGTGGGCGGAAAAGAAGAGATCTCCAAAGCTCAACTACTTAAGAAAGGCGGTATGGTCGAAGGCCAGCAAGGGGTCATGCTGGTTGCCCGGGGTTCAGATAGACCTGGAGAATATCAGGTGGCATACCAGGATATTCAAGGAGGCTCCTCCCTCTGAGCCGTTCATTATAACCAGAGCAAGGGCTCTTGAGGCTGTCTTTGATAATATGCCTGTCTTTATCACCGATCATTCTCGGATTCAGGGCTATCCGGGTTCCGCTCCTCATCTTATCACATGGATCCCCATGGCCTCGGCTATGATTAACGAAGACTTATTCAATGACCGAACCGGCATTATCCCTGAGGAGAATCTGGAAGAGGCAAAGGAGATGGTGGAATTCTGGAATGGGAGAACCTATCAGGATATGTGTAAGGAGAACTTCAGTCGTAAGGAAAGGGTAATAGGGCTCATGGCAGATTATGTGTCGCCAGGGAGAGACTTTACTGCGATTGACTTTATCAATCCGCAGCCTGACTGGATGTATCAGGGTTTTGACTCGATAATCAAGGCCATCGATGAAAACCTAAAATATGCGGAGAAGGAGATGCGCGAGGCTTCCACTGCCGAGGAGCAGGTCTCTTACATGGAAAAGATCGACACATGGAAGGCGATGAAGATATGTCTTCAGGCAACCACCAGGTATGCGAGGCGTATTAGCCGGCTGGCAAAGATAATCGCAGAGAATTTTGAGACCGATCCGAAGAGAAGGCAGGAACTGATGCGTATCAGCGAGACCTGCGATAA
>JAUXFK010000202.1 GCA_030623035.1 Deltaproteobacteria bacterium
AATATTGCAAACAAAGGATGAAATAAGGAACAAGGAGTTATGCTAATCTTAAAAACAGCAATAACCTATTGTTTTTATTATAATTATGGCATTTTTCTAAAAATGCCGGAATCCAAATTTCCAGTAGTCTGAAATTACGCAACTGTTATTTTAAATCTTTATTCGCTTGACAACCAGGAGAAAAATAGATAAATGGATTGATATATATAATCAATAAATAAATCATGAGGAGGGAGGTTGAA
Source organism: Deltaproteobacteria bacterium (assembly GCA_030623035.1). GTDB lineage: Bacteria > Desulfobacterota > UBA8473 > UBA8473 > UBA8473 > JAUXFK01. The sequence continues at coordinate 243 of JAUXFK010000202.1, forward strand.
TGGATTTCAAGTTTACGGAAGAGCAAGAAATACTGAGAAAGTCAGTTAGAGATTTTATGGACAAGGAATGTCCGAGAGAATACATCAGGGAATTGGATGAAAAAGAGGAATTTCCTTCTGGCCTGTACAAAAAAATGGCGGAATTGGGTTGGTTTGGACTGCCCTTTTCTGAAGAGTATGGAGGAAGTAACTGCGGTGCTGTTGATTTTATTATTATCGGTGAGGAACTCTGTCGTTTATCTTATGAGATAGGGGCTGGATACGGGATGCCTATCTTCAATGCCCTGACTCTGGTACACCATGGTACAGAAGAGCAGAAAAAGAAATATATACCCAGAGTAATTAATGGAGAGATCATGTGGTCTATATGCTTGACTGAACCCAATGCAGGATCTGACGTTGCTTCTCTGGTTACATCTGCCGTGCCTAAAGGGGATGAATTCATTGTAAACGGTCAAAAGGTCTTCATTACAGGGGCAGATGTGGCAGATATTATGACCATTGCTCTTAGAACTGACAAAGATCTGCCGAGGCACAAAGGGATCAGCATGTTTCTTCTTGACCCAAAATCTCCTGGAATCAGTATTCGTGTAATCAAGACCCTTGGAAGGAGGATTATCCATCCTACCGAGATATTTTTTGATGATGTAAAGGTTCCGAAGGAAAACCTTATTGGTGAGTTGAACGGAGGTTGGAATGTTCTTATGGCGGGCTTAGAATTGGAGAGGCTTTTTGCATGTGCAGGATATATAGGAAATGCCCAGACTGTAGTTGATGATGCCCTGGAACATGCAAAGCAGAGGGTACAGTTTGGCCGTCCCATAGGAACGTTTCAGGCTATAGGTCATATGCTTGCTGATATGCAGACACAAGTTGATGCAGCCAGGCTTTTGACCTACCGTGCAGCCTGGATGATCGATCAGGGGGTTCCATGTATGAGGGAGGTATCCATGGCAAAGCTTTATGGATCTGAGGCACTCGCCAAGCTGACAAATCAGGGTATGCAAATAATGGGCGGATACGGTTATTCCATGGAATATGATATGCAAAGATACTTTAGAGATGCCCGTATAGTAACAGTAAGTGCCGGGTCTTCTCAGATGCAAAGGACCATCATTGCAAGAACAATGGGTCTGAAAGTAAAATAGCTCTTTTAAAAGCAAACCCTTATCGTTCTTTCTGCTAAAAGAGTTACAAACGAATTGCTCGTGGCATACGGACTTTAAATATATTTTTAAGGTAAAAAAGAGCAGGGTGATAAAGACGATAAAACAAGTCTTTCAGGAAGATTCTATAAGTGAAACATATCACATTGATCAAAGGAGGCTTCTCAAATTGTTATCTGATAAAAGAGGAAGATACTCTTATACTTGTTGATGTTGGATCCTCAAATGAAGTGAAAGAGATTATGAAGCGGTTATCTGATTCTTCTGATAATAAAAGACGACAGCCGATCGTTATCATATCAACCCATTTTCATATTGACCATATTGCAGGGATATCATACCTCCTGTGTAATTTTCCTGATGCTGAGGTCGCATTTTATAAAAAGGTTAAGGATTTTTTGACTAGGAAGGAGAAGTTATCTATCCCCTCAATCATGTCCTGGTTTGGAAACCTGCCACCGGTATATCTTAGGCAGGAACGCCACATACCATCCCTGATCGAGATAAAGAAGGATGACAGGGTAGGGATACCTTTACCTCTGCTGAGAAGAAAAGTATCTTTAAAATATGAAGTGAATCACTGGCTGGAGGATGGGGACACTATCCCACATGCCGGTGATTGGAGGGTGATATCAACACCAGGGCATACTCCTGACAGCGCTTGTCTATGGTGTGAAAAGGACAATGCCCTTATCTCGGGTGATACGATCATTAATATGGCTGGAAAGGGAGAATTGAACCTTTTTTGCTGTGACTATTTAAAAGAAAAGGAATCTTTCAGCAAACTGAAATCTTTCTTCAATGTAAAGAATCTCTACCCTGGACATGGAAATCCGATTGAATATAAGGATGATCTCTTGTCTGAGGTTAAAATTAGAAAATAGGATATAATATAGTCTATAAAATAACTCAATAATTTTTCTCAATGACCATTAAATTATTATTTGGCAAAACCCTTAGAAATGGAATGTGGACATAATGGGAGGTAAGGATGTTTAAAGAAGAGGTATTAAAAGAGATCGAGCGGTTAAACAGTGAACATGAATCAAATGTAAAAGAGGTATTAAAGAGATTTTCTATAGAAGAGGAAGAACTGAAGACCTTGTCAGGATTGCCTTTAAAGCCGGTTTACACTCCTCTTGATATTAAGGGCAATGATTTTTTGGAAGATATTTCATTTCCGGGTCTCTATCCTTTCACAAGGGGGATTACTCCAATGGGTTACAGGACAAAGGAATGGACTGTCAGGCAGGTGGTTGGATTGGGAACCGCTGAGGAGACGAATGAGCGGTTGAAGTACCTCTTTAACCAGGGACAGACGGGTTTCAGTGTCTGTGGTATGGGTTATCAGCCTTATGAGTCTTCTGATGAACGCACTTTTGGCATTCTAGGTAGAGGAGGGGTATGGATAGAGACCCTGGCAGATATAGAAACTCTTTTCGATGGTATTGACATGTCTAAAATAAGTATCAATCAGATTGGATTCTCGATACCGGTATTTGCAATGATTATTGCAGAAGCAAAGAGAAAGGGCGTGGATTTAAAGACCCTATCCGGTACGATTCAGAACGTTGTTTTACCGATTGGTGAAGATTTTGAAGTTAAGGGCAATGGATCGGTTGATATTATTGAGTACTGTGCAAAGAATCTGCCAAAATGGAACCATACCAGTATCTCTGTCAGGAACAATCGCGATGAAGGCGTCACAGCTCCTCAAGAGATTGCCTTTGGAATCTATCTTGGGGCATTTACTCTTGAGTCAGTAATATCGAGGGGGCTGGATGTGGATGAAATTGCACCCAGGATATCCTTTTTCCTCAGTTCAGAAAATGACTTCCTTGAGGAAGTAGCCAAATTTCGAGCAATACGAAGGTTGTGGGCGAGAACTGTCAAAGAAAGATTCAAGGCAAAGAATCCCAGATCATGGTTGATGCGTTTTCATGTCCAGACCACAGCGCTTAACTTAACAGCGCAACAGCCTCTTAATAATATAATCCGCTCTACGATTCATGCACTTGCGGCTGTATTAGGTGGTGCACAGTCAATGTCTGTAAATTCCTTTGATGAGGCCCTGGCAGTACCTACTAAAGCTTCGGCTACCCTGTCTCTTCGTACCCAACAGATCATTGCCTTAGAAAGCGGAGCTTCGAATGTTTTGGATCCCCTTGGCGGCTCGTATTGTATCGAATCTCTAACGGATCAGCTTGAAGAAAAAGCCCTGGACATACTTAATGAGATGGAGGCCCTATCGCCACACAAGTGCTTTCAGTATATCAAAGATAAGGGCAATGACGCATGTTATACCAGGCAAAAGGCTATAGACAACGATGAAATGCCTGTGGTAGGCGTAAATCGATTTGCTATGGAAGATGACATAGGTGAAGTGGATCAATGGAGTGTTGATCTCCTGAAGTACGATCCCACATGGAGAGAGAAACAGATCAAAAGGCTCAATCGAGTGAAAAAAGAAAGAGACCCTCAAAAGGCTGAGAAAGCAAAGAAGATGTTGGAGGATGCATATAGGGATAAGGTAAACATAATAGAGCCTATGATAGAAGCTGTTCAGGCATATCTAAGTATAGGTGAGATTGTAAAGGTAAGAGAAAGGGTCTATGGCCCGCTAAACATGGACCATATAATGGGCTGTTTTTTTGGCGTGTAACCTGCTATTTCCCCTGGTTAATAAATTTAAACGGTTCTTAGGAGGTGAAAATTGAAGGGTAATAAGAAGATTAGAGTATTGCTTGTTGCAGACAGTCTGGGCCACTCAACCGGATATTATGTTGTTGCAAAAGGGTTGAGAGAGGCAGGTATAGAGGTGATCATGGGTGGTTTTCAGACACCCGGTCAGATAGTCGAATCAGCCGTTCAAGAAGATGTAGGCTTCATAGGGTATCGAATTATGGACGGTGCCCCTGATGTCCTTGTACAAAGATTGATGGAGTTACTTAAAGAGAGAGATGTTCGCGATATCAAGGTAATCCTGGGCGGTATTATTCCCCCCCCGATAATGCCTGAGCTGAGAGCAATGGGTATAGAAGGGATATTTACCCCCGGAACAAAGATTTCAGCTATTGTGGATTATATCAATAGTAAGATGTGAGTATTGCACTCAAACAGGTTTGTGTGTTATTGGGGAGAAAAGGGGGCGTTGGTTTTGAAGATAAAATAGTAGAAGAGGCTTTGGCATGATAAAGAAACTACTCCTCGGGATAGCGATTGGATTAATCTTGTTTTTTGTCTTTCTTTATTTAGAAGGGGGAAGAATCATAACAGGGTTTAGTACAAAGGCGCAAAAGATAGGTAATGAGCTTGAACGGTCAGAACAAGAAGTAAAAAAATTTCAAAGAAAAGTAAGTAAAGACGCGGAAAAAAGATATGAAAAGCTTAAAGATTGGTTCGACAAGACATATGATTCCAGCCTTAATGACTGATTAACGCAATGAAAAGGGTTTGAAAGGTGGTATTAAAATCTTATGGAAAAACCATCAAATTCTTCTTTATATTCATGCCATGTTATGGTTACATCTTTCACTATTGCTCTAATAGGGCCGTGGTGACACCACTCAATTATGTCCCTGACGCTGTCTTGTTCTCCTTCAAAGACAGCGTCAACACCCCCACTTCTTAAATTTCTAACCCATTCTTTAACGCCTAATATTCTTGCTTCATATTGAGTTTCAGCACGAAAACAGACCCCCTGAACTCTTCCTTCCACTATGACATGGGCTCTGGTTTTAGGCATTTTAATCTCTCCTTCAATGGGATTGTAGTTAGTGTTCATCCAGAAATGAGCAATTTTGTTCAAGGTCAAGGAAGGCGAAGATTTTAACCGCAGGAATATATTGACATATTTCGAGGATTAAAATCTGAGCCTGACGCAGAGATTGGGCAAAAGGGCCATT
>JAUXFK010000166.1 GCA_030623035.1 Deltaproteobacteria bacterium
CATCTCAGAACAACAAGGCTTTCCCCCTGTTCTTTCTTAACGCTCTCTAAGATGTTCAAACAGTTGCACGCGTTAAAATTTGACCACCGCCTTCGCAACTAAAATTTCAAAAAGCTAAACTGTTACGAAAATATCACAATATATTCATTCTATTAAAGGGTGTTAAAAATTAGTCTGCGATCTTAGGATATTATTCATGGTTCGTCATTTTTGACACAAAACCATCCTCGATCTTCATAGCTTAACCTGCTGGCTTTAGCCACTTCATCCGCAGTGCCATAGGCAATGACGAGAAACTTGTCGGATTTTATCGCGGTTTCATATTGAATAACGCTGTCTTTGGGAATGCCGATACTGTAAAGACCTGCGCCCAGGGCGCCGAGGCCTCCAATGGCAACTGCTCCTTCCAGGTCTCCGGCAACGGATGCTACAAAAGGACCACCAACCACGATTATTCCAATGCCGAAGTAATTGTTCACGGGGTTAAGGTATCAGGGGCCAGGGAAAGACTCTACATGTAAACATTTTTGAAAAGGTTTGCTGACACCTGATCCCTATGAACTGTTAAATGCCTTAAGCTGACATAATTGACTTCATGCTGCGGCATGCTTCGAATGTCAGGGGTTTTCGGTTGTGATAAAAACTATCATATCTAACCTCCTCGACAGATGCCTTTCCCGAAAGAGTTCACCGTCTTAAGGAAAGTTCGGCTTGCTTCAACCTTCGTGGTATACCGGAACTTTGATTTCATTTAAGGAGAAGTTGTTAAAGACACGATGTCCATCGTAGTCAAGAACCCGTAAATCATCTGTCTGATGCAGATCACCCATGACGATATCGAATTGCGTGCCGTATCTTTTTTTGACGATATCCTCATCAACTTCATAGGCGATAAACTTCTTGATTCCTTTTGCACTGAGCTTGTCAACCAGTTTGTTATCGGTAAGAGAATCGTATGAGGTTAAAAGAAGAATTGGCCCTGTTCCTGTAAAGAAAATACCTGCTTTCATTTTAAACCTTCCTTTCTTTTCTTTAAGTCTTATTGACTGTTATAAACTTCATATGCTTGCAGTTAAAACTCCGGTTTTCTTGATACCATACTCAGCACGGTTGGAAATTGCCCTTTTGAATTAGTCTGAAATTCAAGAAGCCACAAAGGCACGAAGATCACAAAGGGGCACACAGGTTAGAGTCGAAGGATGGTTTTGTCTTAGTGTCATTAGTGCTCTTTGTGGTGAAAAAAATATGACGATAAAACCCAAATTATTACCGTTCTTAGCTCCCCTGAGAAGTCTGTTATATTCGATTACGATGCCGGCGAACTCTGCCAATCCCTGCACAAATTCTATATCAGAATGCTCTCCTTAGTCACTTAATACTTGAGCCGCTTTTTTCGGCCCTTTTTCTGATCTGATTCCTTATCCATTTAAGAAGTATTTTATCATCTTTGAAGTCCACAACATCCTTTAGGTGCACGATGGGAATCTCCACACGAGCCATGCTTTTGTGACCACCGGCGGAGCCTAGGTGGCCAAAACTCAATTTTGCAACTCTGCCGGCATTTTTACGGACTCCGTCGTTTCTGAATATGATGATCAATTTATTATTATACAAGCCGGAAATAATGCTCCAGCTCACGGAATTTATCTTCATGAAAAAGTCGGCTATGAGTACACATATGTCAGGGTTTACCACATGACCGAGATGAACGACTGCTCTGCCTCTGTATATGCGCACATTATCCAGCGCAGCTTTGAAGTACTTAAGAAAATCACGTCGAAGCTCTGATTGTTCGATCTTTCGCAAGAGGTGTATGTTTGCGTGCCGAAAAAGGAAATAAAATGCCCCGATATCTTCCATTATAGTCTGTCTTTCGAAATTGCTTGTGTCTGTCTTGATTCCCAAGACCAGACCTGTAGCCAGTTTTGCAGATGGTCTTATTCCGGCTGCTCTCAGGTATTCGGTTAATATGCTGGCCGTGGCCCCGTATTTGGGCCGGATATCCTGAAAAGGCGCTTTGTATCCGGTTTCAGGATGATGGTCTATGACTACGTCATAATTGAACCTTGAGAATGCCTCATTATGATCCGGTTGAGAATCAACCAATACAAAACGATTGAACTGCTGCCCGGTTATCTTGTCCGCATGCACAAGGTTTACCCTCAAAAGCCGGACCATAGCCATGTTATTGGGACGCTTTATAATGTTAATGTTGGATATGGTTACACTTGCAACTTTACGCCACAGCAATCTCTTAACCGCCATTGCGCTGGAGATAGCGTCCGGGTCCGCATCGATCATGACAAGAACGTTACTATCACCGGAAAACTGATTGAAGAAACGGAGAAGTCTTTCAGTAGCAGAGAGGAACATCTTCTTCATGATTTGACCACCGCCTTAGCAACTAAAATTTAAAAAAGCTAAACTGTTACCAACACGGAAAGATCCTTCAAATTTTGAAACTTCCGAGGATACCATATCTTAAAAATAACCCCGTCCCTTATTTCCTTTGTAACCGTTCACGGTTAACAGTTGTCGGTTCACTGTTTTTACTGAGTTCTATAAACACCTAAAAATCCTATTGATTAGAAATTTTGAAACTCAATTATGAGCTACAAATTGGCTTAAAAGCATAATTCAAATGAGTTTCAAAATTTCTGATTTATACCAATTTCAATTTTTAAATTGGTTCTTTGGAATTTCTTTCAAAAAACATCTTAACTTCACGCTAAACATAACCACGAATTCTCAATTCAGCATCCAAACCTCTTGTTTTCTGCTTTATCAACCGTTAACTGTGAACTGTAAGCCGTGAACTGGTACCTTCCTTTGAATTGGGTATTATCTCAAGACAGTCATCAAAAAGACCATCACAAAAAGGGCGACTGTTTCTATAACCCCCAATACCATTATATAGTTTGCAAAACCTTTCCCTGTTTCTGCAAGGGCATCCGAGGCAAGGGCGCCTGCCTTCCCCTGGAGCCAAGAAGATACCCCCATGGCCAAGCCACCCATCAGCCCTGCAGAAAACTTTGTTATGGAAGAGACCGTATCAGGGGCTGTTTGTATGGCGTTCATGAGAATCATCCCATAGATGGTCTGGGATAGAGGTGCACCTACAAAGGCTATTATAATAAACGGGGCGGCTTTATTATTCAAAAAGCATTTTTTCCAGGCCCCAATCCCCCCCATGCCTGCTATCCATGTCCCCAGCGCCGAACCTAAGGCAGGAAGGAATAATGCAAGTATGAAACCAACATCTCCCAGAATTTCCATAGGATTTTCTCCTTGTTCTGAACAGTTACCTTTAATTTTTTATCCATCCAGAAATCTTGTATTTGTGGATGAGCACTTCCTCATGTATTATTAACTATTTATACCGTTACCCCCCAACAATCTTGAATGGTTTAAAAGGGATACCTGACCATTCAATATTAAGGTGTCTTGAGAATTCCAGAAGGTTCAGTCTGACACCGTGGACGAGTATTGCCATCGCCGCCAGCATAAGATTGGCTGTATGGCCAAATAACAGTATGAAAACGGAAAGCAATATTCCGACTACACTGTCGAACCCCACATCATTTGCCATACCGTTAAAGGCCATGGCCACCTCTTTTGTTGCCAACCCAACAGCAAATAGGCGTACATAAGAGACAAGGTCGGAAAGGCTTCCTATCCCTGTCAGTGTGTTGATGGGGAGTTCGGCAAAACCACGGCTGAACCCTTTGAAGATTCCGTTATTATTCTGTTTTTCGAATAATACGACCATGCTCATCCCAATAACCGGCAGCGACCATTTAAGAGCATACATCTCATCATTCAAAACAAGAAACCCTACTATCCAATAGATTCCCCAGACAAAAACGGCCCATCCTATTTCAGCAAAGGCTGCCAGGGAAGGATAAGTCCTTATGGCTGCCCAGATATGGGCAATGGATAGCTGAAAAGCTCCTATTAGAAAACAGATGCGTATAACAGTCTCCTCATTTTTTTCTGTGTAACCGTACAATGAAGGTATGATCATATTTCTTAATACCGGTAACTGGCTTATCTCCTTCACACCAAACCAAACGCCTGTGATAGTGCCCCAGAGGATAGTGGTCATAGAGAGGATGCATAGGAGAAGCATAGTTTCTCTTGGAGCGTGTTTCAAGTACTTCCAGGCGAGAAGAGTCATGAGTAGAATCACAATGCCATACCCTGCATCTCCAATAAGGAGGGCGAAAAAAATGCTGAAAAACATAAGAAAGAAAGCATTGGTATCATACTCTCGATAACCTGGGACTACGCCGACAAATTCCATAACAGGTCTGAACAATTTCGACATTTTGGAGTACTTTATAAGTGTGGGAACAGGATCGCTATCTGAAGGGTCCTCTATCTGTAACCCCCATTGTTTTTCCTCGGCCGTTTTTCGGATGTTTATAACCTCAGATGCAGGGCAGAAACCCACTATATATGAGATGTCACCTTCTTCATGCATGCCGGCCTTTGCTGTTTCATATCCAAATATAGACTTCAACCTCATCAGGGTATTTTTTATATGATACGCTTTCCCAGAAATCTCAGATATCTTTTCCTTTGTATCGAGAAGTCCTTCCCTCTTTTTTTCTATCAGCGCTTCGATTTTGGCAAGGCCGCGAGTTGGAATTTCCACTTCATCAAAGGGGATATCCGCACTGTCTTCGGTAGAGAAAACTGCAATGAAAAAGGCCGGTCCCTTACGGGATATGATATGAACGGTTTGGCCTTTAATCAGACTCCTAAATCCCTTTTGGTCAACCTGAAAGAACCGGACTGTAATGCCTCTCTCTTCTAGCATATTAATCTCTTCAGGATCAAACCTTCCCCATACCCGCACCCTGTTATATTCTTCCTCAAGGCGCTTTATCTCTTCCTCAAGGTGTTTCATCTCTTCTGTAAAGGCAAGTAATTGTCTTGCCAGGGCAAAACCGTCCTCTTCATATTCGGGGTCAGGGTATGTTTCTGCATGAGAAACACCAGGGATCAAAGAAATAGACCTCTCCATTACAAGTATATTCTCTCTCACTTCCTCAAGCCTCTCACTCTCAGGTGGGCTCATGGGACGGAGATGGAGGATCCCCATTTTTCTAAGGGTATTTAAAACTTCATCCTTCCAGGATGACCTTACAAAGATTGTTATCTTCTGCATCCTTACAATCACTTACGTTCTCCCTCGGCAACTTCCATCCTTTTTTGAATCTTCTTTTTTGCCATCCTTGCCCAACCTACTGCTGCTATCTGTTGATCACCCAGATAGATTGAAATTCTTCGTATAGCCTCATTTGACTCGGGGATTTTAACTTTTTCAAACAAGTTCACCCTCTGGGATGTAATATGCAATTCCTTCCGTAAGCATCGTTCCTGAAACGCCAGCACGATTCTCTCTGACCGAAGAGGAATCATCTTACCTAAAAGACCCACAGCCCTATCAACCCATAAGGGATAAATAAACAGATCATATTCCTTTATATAAATATGCGCTTTAACAAAGACAGGGATATCCACTCCCGCAATATTTTCTCTCCTGGTTTCGATCTTTTTCAGTTTAATGAGTTCATATAAACCCAAGTCTTCTCCAAGGAGGCCTATCCATGGATTGATTTCCTCCATGAGCTTAGTCAGGTCTGTTTCTGTCCTGCCAATGTTCATCTTTACCCTTTCTATTTCCTTCTGGAGCTGCTGTTTCTTTATGTAAAGGGTCGGCAGGTAGCGATTATATCGCTTCAGGTTGTCCTTTTGCCTTTTCAGCTCGGTCTTTGTGAGTTTAATTTTCTGCATTTTGAACTTAGCGCCCTTCGGGCGGACTCTTTTGACAGGATTTACATGATTTTTTTACTCTTCTTATATCTTGATCATCTTGTACATCCTGTCAAAAAAAGGAAATTCCTATACTATATATTTAATCGGACGGCCATCATGGTCCATCACTTTCAAGCCTAGACTGATAAGGTTTTAAAAGAGGCTCAGATGGCCGGCCGATCCGAGAAATCCAGAGCCACAAAGGGATGATTGACATTATCGCCAGGTTTTTATTATTTGCTTTCCTTGTATTTTGGATACTCCAGGGTACATTTGGTAAAGTCGATTTCTTTGCCGCATCCGGAGCATCTTTGTCTTTCATTAAACTCATCGGCAAAGAACTCCCTTTCCTTTCCGCAATTAGGACACTTGCAAATAAACGAGTCAAGATCGTGGTGTTGATAAAAACCGGGACAGGATTTAGGTGTATACATAAAAACCTCCTTTAGATGGAAAATATTTAGATTCAGCCTCCATCCAGGGCCGTTAAACAGGTGCTCCGGATCTCTCGTTTCCATTTTAGTGTTTTGGTAAGAGTTTAGCTTTTTGAAAAGAGTTGCAAGGAGCGGCAATCAAATTTTAATCCGTGTAAAACTCGCATCCAAGTGAGCATAAAGAAAGAACAGTATATCACTATTCAATTCAG
>JAUXFK010000144.1 GCA_030623035.1 Deltaproteobacteria bacterium
GTTGAAGCTGACATACGTTGAAAAAAAGGATTTTGACAGATTAATTTCAGAATCAGATGAAATCGCAGCTATGATTACTGGTTTTTCTAAAAGTCTATAGTCTGTTAGTCTGTCTGTCTGTTCTCTGCTAGTCTGTCCATCTGTCCATCTGCCAGTCTGTCCTCTGATATTGAACTTTAAAAATGCTTCAAAGGTGATTTGCCTATGGCGAATACGTTGAAGCCCAATTTGAAGAGCTTATTATGATCCAGGATATTTCGGCCATCGAAGATGAAGGCAGGCTGAGCCATGGATTTCAGGATACGTTTAAAGTCAAGGTTTCGGTAAAGCTCCCATTCCGTGAGAATTGCAATTGCATGTGCCCCTTTGGCTACTCTATAAGGATCCATCTCAAAAGTCACATCCTCTTGAATATCCTTAAAATAATCTCTGGCATTTGGCAAAGCTCTAGGATCAGAAATTATGATATGGGCTTTCTCTTCAAGTAATCCTCTGGCGATGTAAATAGCCGGTGATTCTCTAATGTCTCCTGTGTTTGCCTTAAATGCAAAACCAAAGAGAGCAATCTTTTTGCCGGCTACTGTATTAAACATATTGCTGATTATGTTCTGGATAAACCTTCTTTCTTGCCACTCATTGATCTTAACTACCGATTCCCAATAGTCGGCGACTTCCGTAAGTCCGTAACTCTGACAGATATAGACCAGGTTTAGTATGTCCTTCTTGAAACATGAGCCACCGAATCCAACGCTGGCTTTTAAAAACTTGGGTCCGATTCTGGAGTCTGTTCCTATGGCATAGGCAACTTCATCAATGTCTGCTTCGGTTTTTTCGCATAAGGCAGACATGGAATTAATTGATGATATCCTCTGGGCTAAAAAGGCATTGGCAGTCAGTTTGGAGAGTTCCGAACTCCAGATATTGGACTCGATTATTCTATTGTGCGAAACCCAGTTGGCATAAATCTCTACAATCTCCTGTCTCGCCCTTATTCCCTCTGGGGTCTCTTTTGATCCGATTAATACCCTATCTGGATTCTCGAGATCATTGATAGCCGTACCTTCTGATAAAAATTCGGGGTTTGATATAACATCAAATTGGACATTCTTATTATTCCCATTGAGGATTTGTCCCATTGTTTCCGCAGTACGCACGGGCAGCGTGGATTTTTCAACTATGATTTTTGGGGTTGTTGAGTTGGCAAGTATTTGACGTGCAGTTTTTTCCCAATATTGAAGGTCAGCCGCTTTACCCGCTCCTTGTCCGAAGGTTTTTGTTGGGGTATTTACAGATACAAAAATAATTCTGTTTTCTCTGATATGTTTATTCAACTCTGTAGAAAAAAAGAGGTTTTTGCCGCGGACCTTTTTTACGATTTCATCCAGTCCTGGCTCATAGATGGGGAGGTTATCGCTATTCCATTTACGGATCCTGTCTTCATTTATGTCCACTACTGTAACCTTATATTTGGGACATTTGGAGGCGATCATGGCCATTGTAGGACCACCTACATAACCGGCGCCTATACATAATATATTTTTTTCAAAATCCATTGCCTCTCCTTCAGGGTTCACATATTCAATTTCTATCTATTTTGTTACTATTCAGCCACAGATGAACGCAGACAGGTTTAAATACAAAGAAATCACAGATATTATTCGGCAGAAAACCAGAGTTCAAAAGGTTTGTATATGATAATAAAAGAAAATATCAGTGATGATCAGCGTAGATCGGCGGCTGAGTAGTTACTCTATTTTTCAATATTATATCCACCTTCTTTTCAATTGCAAGTATATTCGCTATATCTTACCTGTCAACCGGTTGTTCTTATTATGAACCTGGTTACGTCCTCTTTTTAAGGCGTTCAGCTTGGAAATAATTCTATCACTTCATCTGCCTCAAAACGATCAAGGAAGGTACTGTATGCCTACGATTAAGAGGATTAATTTGCTGTGATAAAGTACTGTTTCAATAGAACGGTATACTTTCATGAATGAATAATTTAGGTGAGTTAGTCTGGTTTGATAAGAACTCATTTTTTTACAGAGGGAATAAGGAATTCCCCTTGTTGTGAATTATTTGTAAATTAGAAGAGGGGCGGATGGCGTATATGGGATAACATGGGGGCAACTCTGTCTTATTCGATGTTGTACTTAGTATTGGTATACTTTGGATAAATTTTCTTTGCTTATGCATACAGACTACTTACCGTCATATCTTCTCCACGTTTTAGCTGCTCTTTCGATAATAGTAATACGTGATTTCAGCTCCGCATTCTCTTTGTTGAGATTTATTAAGTACAATGTCAACTCCTCGATTTTTTGCATCTGTATGGCTAGCATATAAGATACAGCCAGCCTCCCTTCCTTGATCTTCTTTTCCGGAGGGATACCTGGAAGGTGTTTATTTTCCTTTATATAGGATTCTACATCTTCAAGGGATGGCAGTTTATAACTGTCGTCAAAGACAAAGTCCGACCAACTATTATTGGTCACTCTGGCATCCGTGCTCGTGCCTAATTGGTAATCTTGTGCAAATGTAACCCCTGCCATGAGAAAAACTACTCCGATTGTTGTAAGTGCGATCTCGCCCAGTTTGAATTTTTTCATCAGTACTGTTCTCCTTTCAACTGTAAATAGAGCTTCCGAACTAGAAAGTGCCCCCACTTTATCCAGTATTTTTATTTAATAAAATTATAACATGATAGTTAGATTTTTGTCAAGAAATAGTATAAATAATTGTCCAATTAGTCTCCAGATATCTGTTTTGCCTTTTACCTTCCGTATCTCACTAAACTACAGTCAAGTCAACAGGGAGACCTCTGGGGCATAATGGGATGAGAGCCGGGTTTGACCTTTATAAGTAGTTGTGATATCAATATTTTGTCGGCCCTTTATCTTTTACTTTTTGCACTGCAGCAGTGAATCACATGGCGAATATTGAGGAATTGCCAAAAGTAAAGGCCTATATTAACTTTTTCTAGGAACCGGCTTTTCTCAGCTTTTTAAAAGAGGCAAAACCTTGGATAATCTTGTTTTTGTTGCGCAGAAATTCAAGCACATGGAAAAGGTCATAGATGTACAGGAATTTGGGAATGGAAAAATCCATGACACTTTCCTTGTAACCTTGGAATCTAAAGGGGGAAAACACTTTATCCTGCAACGCATCAACACGCAGGTGTTTCGTAAGCCGGAACTCATAATGCTGAATATGCGCATTGTTACCGAGTATGTTTGCCGACTTCTGCAGCATTCCCATTTAAGAGAAGGCCGCTACTGGAAGGTGCCGTTAGTGCTATTGACGCAGGACGGAAAGGACCATTTTATTGACTATGATGGGTCGTTCTGGCGAGCGATAAGCTTTATTGAAGATTCTCAGTCTTTTGAAACCATAAAAAGTATTGGGCAGGCTAGAGAAGTCGGTTATGCTCTCGGCATGTTCCACTCTCTCCTTCGAGACTTGCCCCCAGGCAGACTGGCCGATACGCTTGAGGGGTTCCACAATACGCTGCGCTATTTGAAACACTATAATGAAGTTTTGGCGAAACACGATCCATGCAGATCCCCCGAAGAAAGGTACTGTTTAGGGTTCGTGAGTAAGCGAAGCGCCTGGGCGAAAGTCCTTGAGAATGCCAGAGTTGAGGGCAAACTGCATCTTCGTATAATTCATGGAGACCCAAAGGTTAACAACATCATGATGGACATATCCACAGGACAAGCAGTCAGCATTGTTGATCTGGATACCGTCAAATCCGGCCTGGTTCATTATGACATTGGAGACTGTCTGCGCTCCGGATGCAATCCTTTGAGAGAAGAAACCGAGAAATGGGAGTCAGTTAACTTTGAAGTAGACCTTTGCCGGGCGATTCTAGAAGGTTATCTGTCCATGGCAAGCGTGTTCCTTACAGAAAATGACTATGACTATCTTTACGATGCAATCCGCCTGATCGCATTTGAGCTGGGACTGAGATATCTTACAGACTATTTGGAAGGCAATGTCTACTTCAATGCCATAGATCCGGAACAAAATCTTTTAAGGGCGCTCGTACAATTCAAGCTTACCGAAAGTATCGAGTCCCAGGCAACAGCCATTCACACCATCATCCGTGAAATAAGATGAACGATAAGAGCTTTTCCCCTTTAATTGTTTACCAAAGCCAGCGTTTACACGATGAAATAGGGGATTCTGTTTTAAAAACAACTTGACAGAACCCATTGATAATTCTAATATTCATCCAGATATAGTGGCCCAGCGGTTGTTCCTGATCTTCGTGCCGACACTTTGTCCTCACCCTTCTCGTTTATTATCAAGTGACGAACCAGAAAAATCGTCTCAAGAGACAATAATGTCTCAATTTAAAAACAAGACAATAATCTCTTTTTTTAATCCTTTCTTATGTTATTTATCGTCGATTCCTTAATAGAACGTGTACCAAAGCTGTCTCTTTTTATTGAATTATAAAAACTGAGTTTTTAAACATATTCTGATATGTAATCCCTTGATATTAAAACAGATATTGTAAATACGCCAATTTGTTTTGCTGTTGGCATGTTTCTTGATACTGTAAATAAGGAAAAGCTGTCTGTAATTTTTCAGGAAAAAAGACAGCATCTAGATTTTTTAAATGGGATAGCTTATGAAGTTATATAATGAAAATATTAAGAAGAGCATTGAACTGGCAAAAAGCATGCTTGATCTTGCAGATAAAGGGGATGCGGTAAGGGAAGACGAAGGCTGTGGTGTACTATACTCTGTTATACGTGACTCTGCATATAGTATCAAAAGGCTTGCCGAAGCTGAAAGAGACATTCACAAAAGGAAGGGATTATAGAAGTGAAAAGAAAAGCAAGGAGGTGTTTGGATTGAATTTTGATATGTTAAGTCCCAGAGACCCTAATGCTAATTTGAAAAATTATCAGGAAGTTTATAAAAATTTTCGCTGGGAGGATGTAGAGAAAGATTTTTCCTGGTATGCCTCTGGCAAGGTAAATATGGCGTATGAAGCGATTGATAAACATGCACAAAGCTGGCGTAAAAACAAGGTGGCGCTTTACTATATAGATGATTTTCGAGAAAAGAAGTATACATTTCAGGAATTGATGTTTTTATCAAATAAGTTTGCCAATGTTTTAAAGAGTTTGGGGGTTCAAAAAGGAGACAGGGTCTTTGTCTTTATGCCTAGAAGCCCCGAACTCTACGTTGCTTTTTTAGGCATTGCAAAGATAGGGGCAGTAGCAGGGCCACTCTTTGAAGCCTTTATGGAGGAAGCAGTAAGAGATAGATTGAAAGACAGTGAAGCAGTAGCGGTTATTACCACACCCATTATGAAAAAAAGGATAAAAAGAGAGGATTTGCCTCATTTAAAACATATAATCCTTGTGGGAGATTCTGAAAAACTGGAAGAATGCGAGGTAAGCTACCATGAAGAAATGGCAGGAGCTTCAGAGCACTTTGAGATAGAATGGCTTGCCCGTGAAGACCCGCTCATCCTCCATTATACTTCAGGATCTACCGGGAAGCCAAAAGGGGTATTACATATCCAGAATGCGATGATCGGTCATTACCAGACAGCCAGATGGGTTCTTGACTTAAAAGAAGAAGATATATACTGGTGTACTGCTGATCCAGGTTGGGTTACCGGCACTTCTTACGGAATCTATGGTCCCTGGTTAAATGGTATATCGAGCTTAATCAGAGGTGGACGCTTTGGTGTTGACAGTTGGTATTCGACGATTGAGAAGTATAAGGTAACAGTATGGTATAGTGCACCAACCGCGTTTCGGCTGATGATGTCAGCCGGAGATGAAATAGTAGATAAATATGATCTAAGCAGCCTGAGATTAATCTACAGTGTGGGAGAACCTTTAAATCCAGAGGTTATCCGCTGGGCTGTTAAGGTCTTTGGTCAGCCAGTTCATGATAATTGGTGGATGACGGAAACAGGGATGCAGCTTATTGCCAACTATCCAACCATGTCTATAAAGCCAGGGTCCATGGGCAAGCCATTTCCAGGCGTCAAGGCTGGCATCCTTGATGATAAGGGCAATGAACTTCCTCCCAACCAGATTGGAAACCTGGCAATCAGAAAGGGTTGGCCTTCTATGATGAAAGGGATCTGGAAAAATAAAAAGAAATACAAGACCTACTTTCCCTTCAACGGCTGGTATATATCCGGAGATTCTGCTTACAGGGATGAGGATGGGTATTTTTGGTTCCAGGGAAGAGTAGATGATATAATCAAGACTTCTGGAGAAAGGGTAGGCCCTTTTGAGATAGAAAGTAAACTTTTAGAGCATCCTGCTGTTGCTGAAGCGGGGGTAATCGGCAAACCGGATCCCATAAGGGGAGAGATCATAAAGGCATTTGTGTCCTTACGATCCGGGTTTGAACCCTCTGAGGAATTGAAGAAGGAAATCGCTTCGTACATAAAGAAGGAGCTGGCTGCACATGCTGCCCCACGAGAGATTGAATTTAAAAAGACGCTTCCAAAAACCAGGAGCGGAAAGATTATGAGAAGAGTATTAAAGGCATGGGAACTGGGTTTGCCTACAGGTGATCTTTCTACAATGGAAGATTAAAAAAAGGAGCAACCAAGATGCCAAGATATATGATTGTACATCGAAAAGACCCACAATTTGTTTCAAACCACATAAACATGGCATGTAAGATCTGTGCTAAGGAGAGAAGGGCAAACTGGAAAAGGGCATATTTCAGCTTAAAGGAAGGATGCATATTCTGCGAATGGGAGGCCTCTGATCAAGATAGCCTGGAAAAAATCCTAAAAGAAAGCGGCCTTTCCTGTAAAGAGGTTGTAGAGGTTGATGTCATTACACCAGAAGAATGCGCTTGGGATATCTTTGGGGAGATGGAAGAATAGAGCTGACCATGATTAAGAAGAGAGAAATCACATAAAAAAGGAGGAAAAACAATGAAATGGAAATGCAGCAATTGCGGTTATGCCCTTGATTCTGAGACGCCGCCTGAGAAATGTCCCTCTTGCAAAGAGGGCTGTGCCTTTGTGGATGCTACATGTTACACGCCTGATTGTGGTGGTCCTGATAATCCCAAGAACATAAATCCGGATATCTATCGTAAAGGTAACTATTCATCCACAGATTCACACAGATGAACGCAGACAGGTTTAAATACAAAGAAATCACGGATATTATTCGGCAGGAAACCAGAGTTCAAAAGGTTTGTATATGATAATAAAAGAAAAAATATCAGTGATGATCAGCGTAGATCGGCGGCTGGGTAGTTACTCGTAAAGAAAGATAGGAAAGGTTTAATGCTACTTAAATCAATGAAGAAAGGAGACAATATTATGAAGGTGAAGTGTGATATATGCAAAAAAGAGATAGAAGAAGATGAGGCTTTTTATGAAGGAGATGCCGTTATTTGCGAAGATTGTTATATGGAGAAGACTAAAAGAAGATGCTAAGTTTTAGGTCAGAGTTTTGATCGTTGACCCGTCGGATTCGGGGAACCCTAAAGTGCCTAAAGTTTGAAGTGCCTAAAGTGAACTAAAGTTAAGGAATAAGCTGTCAGAGCATTAGTCATGTATTACGTAACTTCGATTAGAGCAAACTACCATAAAGCAAAC
>JAUXFK010000038.1 GCA_030623035.1 Deltaproteobacteria bacterium
ATTTTGTTCAAGGCCAAGGAAGGCGAAAATTTTAACCATAGGAATACATTGAGTATTTTGAGGATTAGAATTTGAGCCTGACGCCGAAATTGGGCAAAAGGGAGCGTTTTGCAAAGGTCTCAAAACAGAGGTTACCATAAGAAGGGTAATATAGATGGATACAGATAGTACAAAAGAGATAAGTAAAGAGTATCGACCGGAGCTCTTATCTCTCAGGTCCCAGATATTCCATAAGAGAATAGAAAAGTTTGCCAAAATATATCCGCGGAAGTTTGTCAGTGAAGATAAAATATTCAGCCATATTAATAAAGGTAATAGAATATTTATCGGTACAGGCTGTGGAAAACCTCAATACCTTGTTAATGCCCTCACGAAGTATGTTGAGTCTCATCCGAAGGCCTTTTTCGATACTGAAGTTCTCCACGTATGGTCCCTTGGTGTTTCTCCATATATGGCTGAAAAATTCAAGCGGAATTTTCGACATAATTTTTTCTTCATTTCCGACCTTACCAGGGAACCTGTCAATCGAGGCATGGCCGATTATACACCCATATTCCTGTCTCGAATTCCAGACTTGATGCTTAGCGGAGTTATGCCGGTTGACATCGCCTTAATCCAAACGTCTTTCCTGGATAATCATGGTTATATGAGTCTTGGTGTGAGTGTTGATATTGTTAAAGCGGCAACAGACAAAGCTTCAATAGTAGTAGCCCAGATTAATCATAATATGCCCCGGGTGCATGGTGATGGCTTTATACACATAAGGGATGTTGACTTTATTGTTGTCCATGATGAACCTCTGATCAAATATGAAGCGGAGGACAACGATACCGAGGCGACGAAGCAGATTGGCAAGCATGTATCACGACTGATTAAGGACGGAGATACCATCCAGGTAGGGTATGGAAATATTCCTAATGCAATCCTGTCTAACCTTGATAGAAAAAGACATCTTGGTATTCACACGGAACTTTTTAGTCAAGGTATAGTGGATTTGATGAAAAAAGGGGTTATAGATAATTCAAAAAAGAGTATTAATCGTGGAAAGACAATCGCGACATTCTGTATGGGAGGGGAAGAAACTTACGAATATTTACATGACAATCCCATGATTGAACTTAGAACAATCGACTACACAAACAATCCCCTGATTATAGCCCAGCATGACAATATAGTGGCTATTAATACAGCCCTGGAGATAGATTTTACCGGCCAGGCAAGTGCAGAATCCTTAGGAAAGGTTTTCTATAGTGGAATAGGGGGACAGGCTGATTTCATGAGGGGCGCGGTTATGGCACGAAACGGGAGGACAATACTTGCCATTCAATCAACTGCGCAAAATGGGGAAATTTCAAGGATAGTGCCTTTTCTTAAAGAAGGGGCAGGAGTAACTCTAAACAGGGGTGATGTCCATTATGTCGTGAGTGAATACGGGATAGCATATCTGCACGGGAGAAACATAAGAGAAAGGGCAATGGAATTGATAGCTATTGCTCATCCGAAATTCAGGCCATGGCTAATAAAGGAAGCAAAGGAAGCAAACATTATTTTTAAAGATCAGGCGTTTATTCCCGGGAAGAGGGGGGAATATCCGGAAAGTCTGGAAACTTATAAGACGACAGAAACAGGATTTGATGTCTTTTTAAGACCTGTAAAGATCAGTGACGAACCATTATTGAAAGATTTCTTCTATGCCCTGTCAGACAGGAGTCTCTACAGAAGGTTTATTTCGAGACGGAAAGATATGCCTCATGAACTCTTGCAGGATTTTGTGATCATTGATTATACTAAGGACATGGTAATTCTTGCTGTTGCAAGGGAGGAAAATAGAGAGAAAGTTCTGGGAATTGGTCAGTATGGAATAGATGAAATAACGCATACTGCTGAAGTGGCAGTAGTGGTGAGAGATGATTGTCAGAACAGAGGGATAGCAACAGAATTGCTTTCCTATCTCATATATCTTGCAAAGAAACAGGGGCTTCACGGGTTTACCGCAGATGTTCTGGTGGAGAATAAGATAATGCTACATGTGTTTGAAAAGTCGGATTTTGATATTCAAAGGAGAATCAGTGCCGGGGTTTATGAACTTAGACTTGTGTTTAAATAGTAGGATGATGTGATGAAAATCAATTATCCCGATATAAAAAATATAGAAATTAATCCACTAATAATATATGAGCAGGGAGAAGATGTAAAGGCAGTGTGTATAAGAATACTACTTTCAAGTGATTAGAGAGGTGACACAAATGGATAAGTTGGTTGTAGCATCAACGCGCAAAAACTCTGGAAAGACCAGTGTCATTGTCGGATTAGCTAAAGCGCTGGAAAAAAACTTTGTATATTTAAAGCCATTTGGTGACAGGCTGTATTATCGAAAGAAGAGGCTCTGGGATCATGATTCTGCCTTAATGACGAACATCTTCGGTTTAAAAGAAAATCCCGAAGATATGAGTATAGGTTTTGAGCACTCCAGGATAAGATATATGTATGATGAAGAGACAATAAAGGAAAAATTTTTCGAAATGGTTTCTGATGTGGAAAATGGTAAAGATTTGCTATTTATCGAAGGTGCAGAAAGTTTAAGGTATGGTGCATTTGTACATCTCGATGCTATTTCTCTGGCAAGATATACAAATGCTAAGCTACTTATCATCGTTAGTGGAGATGAAAGGATCGTCATGGATGACCTTTCCTTTTTAAAAAAGTTTGTGGATATGGCGGACGTAGATTTCAGGGGGGTAATTATAAACAAGGTCCAGGATATTGAGTACTTTAAAGATACATATCTTGATAGCATACAAGAAATGGGGATTAATGTAATAGGGATTATTCCTCATAGACATGAGCTTGCGTACTTCTCGGTAAATACCCTTGTCGAGCGTC
This sequence comes from Deltaproteobacteria bacterium, assembly GCA_030623035.1. Lineage (GTDB taxonomy): Bacteria > Desulfobacterota > UBA8473 > UBA8473 > UBA8473 > JAUXFK01. Next base: position 2,884 of record JAUXFK010000038.1, read on the forward strand.
TGTTTACCAAGGTTATTGCAGGCGAGGGTGGTTTGGACAATATTGTAAAAAACATCTTTCCAGGGGCTATGAGTGCCGATGCTGCACTGCAAGATCCCCTTTTTGAAAAGGAGTGCAAAGTTGTTGTTACCAGTGGTTACCGGAGTGACACGATCGTCGCGGCTCTGGAAAGTAGTACTTCATGTATTGTTCTCACAAACAGTATTTTGCCTGCTTCAAACATAATTTCAAAGGCCAACGAATCTAATATTCCGCTCCTACTTGTATCCGAAGACATGTATCAAATAGCAAAACAGATAGAAAGTGTAGAACCTGTATTAACAAAAGATGACACCAAAAAAATAGACTTGGTGGAACAACTGGTGAAAAATTACGTAGACAAAGAAAAAATATGATTTCAGGAAGTGTAGAAAACATTTTATAATAAAAGCTTTGTATTCTATAACAAACTTTTCTATAAAAACGGGGGTCTTATTAGAATTAATAACATATATAAAAGACAGCTATGACGCCCCTTAAACCCACCAGGCAACAACTTACATCATGGTCAAAACTAAATATGGCAAGATATCGCCATCGAGAAAGGCTCTTTCTGGCGGAAGGTCTTAAGGTCGTACAGGAATTACTGAAAAGTGCCTATGAAACGGTGGCATTATTTGTCCTGGAAGAAAAGAAGAAACGTTTGGAGTTCTTTCTATCATCCCTGTCGGATCACATTGAAATTTATAGCCTGAAAAAGAGCGAATGGAAAAGATTGAGTCAGGACAGCGAACCGGAAGGAATCATGGCACTCGTCAGAGTGCCCCTGTTTGAAAATTTCTCAAGTGTATTAGATCAAAAAAATGGTCATCTTTTGCTGCTTTATGAAGTGAACAATCCAAATAATCTTGGTGCTATCATGCGCACGGCTCACTGGTTTGGCATCAAAACCATTATACTGAGCACCAATTCAGTAGATCTCACCAATCCCAAAGTGGTGCGCAGCTCCATGGGGAGCCTGTTTCACCTGACAATTATCCCCGAAATAGATTTTGATAAGGTCTTGCCCGAATTCAAGAAACATTATTTTTTAGTGGGCAGTGTTGCACAAAACGGGACTGTACCCCACAGCCGTGCACGAAAGACAGCGCTTCTGCTCGGTAGTGAAAGTCATGGTTTACCGGAAGAATTGATGAGTTTCACTGCTGAGAAGTGGTGTATTCCCGGTACCGGTGGTGCGGAATCGCTCAGCCTGCCTCATGCGGCAGCAATCATGATGTATAAGATGATAAGAAAAGAAGATTGAAAAGTGAAGATTGCTCTCATTTATGACAACTATACGTTTTTAATCCTTTTAAAGTTCCTTTCATGGTATTTTATATCCTCAAAAAAATATAGGATATAATACATCGATGATGAAAATACATCACTAGCGTATTCCCCGTAGCTTGCTTCTGGGTGCTTCAATTCTTTTTGTGCTCAGCCCTTGAGATTTCTGTTCGATCTCATGTGTCCCCCCAACGGCCAGTATCATATTTATCACGTAGTCCAATTCCAAATGTATGGTGAAAGGCACCTCACTAAAGGTTTTGAAATAGCCTGTGAGTTGTTGAAAAACCGCGCTGCAGAGAAAGAGGGCCTATCTGGAGTTGAATATGGTGATGCCACGCCGCTTGGCCGCGTTCTTTAAGTGGGACTGGACTGCCTCCCGTGCCTTATCCGAATTACCCATCGAGATAGCTTCAAAAATGGCCACGTGTTCCTGCTGCACATCCAATGGTAGACCTTTTTGTTTGGATAGGTTCCGATCCTCTTGAACAAGATCCCATATCTTGCCCTTCAGGAAGCGCATGAAGTCATTAAGAAAGGGGTTGCCGCTGGTCTCGACGATGATCTGGTGGAAGTTAACATTTTCGGTTGTGCCGCTGATGCCCTTCCGCATGGCTTGGTCCAGGGTTTCGAGACAACGGCCCAACCTGGCAAGATCCTCTTGGCTTCGGCGCTTGGCGGCCAATGCAGCCGCCTCACTCTCCAAAATAACGCGGAATTCATAGAGATGGCCAATCTCGGTTGAACCTGGGTGCTCCAGTTGGTCAAAACGGAAAGCGCGCTTGGTGCTGGATCCAATCACTTTGCACTTGCTACCCTGTCTGGATTCCAAAAGGCCGTCGTATTTCAGGCGGGCAAGCGCCTCTCTGATGACTGTGCGGCTCACTTCGAATCGGGAGGATAGCTCGGCCTCGGAGGGCAGCATTTCTCCTGGTTGGAAGGAGCCCTTTTCGATCTCCGAAGCAAGAAACTTGGCCACTTGCTCGGACAGTCCTGGCATCCGTTTCAACTTTGGCTCGCTTGAAAATTGCATAATATTAATTATTTACTACATAAAATAGAACTTGTCAAATAAAGTGGCATTTTAAGTTGACATACAACAATATAACATATTATAGTACAAGCATATGGGTTACACAACCGTTTTTTTAGATTTCAAAAAAATGGGAGCAAAGAGATATGATGACGCCTGACTTAAAAGGAGATAATTTATGGGACCTTTAGAAGGATTAAAAGTCGTTGATTTTACCCGTTTTGTTGCTGGCCCTTTTTGCGTCATGCAATTGGCAGACCTTGGGGCAGATGTAGTTAAAATCGAATCTCCTCCAGAGAGAGGAGACCAGTTAAGGGCATGGGGCCCCTTCATTGGAGATAAAAGTTATTATTTTATAACACTTAACAAAAATAAGAGAAGTATCGCTTTGGACTTGAAGAGCCCTCAGGGAATAGAGATTGTCAAGGAGATGATAAAAGAGGGGGATGTTCTGGTGGAAAACTTTCGTCCCGGACTAATGGACAAGATGGGTCTTTCTTGGGAAGAAGTTCATACGCTTAATCCCAGAATAATATATTGTTCCATTACGGCCTATGGACAGACAGGTCCCTTTTCCATTAAGTCCGGTTTTGATGTATCGGTGCAAGGCGACTCTGGGTTCATGGATATAACTGGATTCGAGATACCAACTCGTGTTGGTGTTGGTCTAACTGACTTTATAGGGGCATTTTACGGCCTTACCGGGATACTTTCGGCGCTCCATGTTCGGGAAAAGATAGGCGAAGGTCAGCATGTTGATAGTGCCATGATGGACGGTATGTTAGCACTTCTGACCTACCAGGCGGGAAAATATTTTGCTACCGGAAAGACTCCGGTTCGTACGGGAAATAGGCATCCTCAACAAACTCCCTACTCAGCTTTTGCCAGTAAAGATGGGTATGTGATCATTGGGGCTGGTAGTCAAAGATTGTGGGAAAATCTCTGTAAAAAGGTTTTAAAGCGGCCTGATTTAATGAATGATTCCCGTTTTTCGACGGGGCAGGACCGCAATAATAACGAACCTGTTCTCAAACAAATTATAGAGGAGATTACCCGTACAAAATCCACAGACGAGTGGATAGAGCTATTGACACAAGGAGATGTCCCGTGTGGTAAAGTTCGTACAGTAAAAGAGGCTCTGGAGTTGGAGCAAACGAAAGCCCGGGAAATGGTGGTGGAGATGGAGGATGAATTAAGAGGAAAGATAAAAATGTTAGGTATTCCAACTAAATTATCTGCGACTCCGGGGGATATCAGGCTAATGCCACCCCTTCTTGGCGAACACACAGAAGAAGTTTTGGAGGAACTGGGATACAGTGAGAAACATATAAACGAGCTTGAAAATAAGGGAATTATTAAGCAGTATCCCTTGAAAAGGAGGTGAAAAGAATAAAAGAAAAAGATTTAGTAGTTATTAGTGAAGGGAGTCTGTAGGTTTTAAAAAATTGAAGTAAGAAGTTAAAAAAGGAGGAACAATCATGAAGAGACAATGTTTATTGGTGATGTTATCGTTTTTGCTTGTTGCCTTCATTTCAGGCGATGTTTTCGCTGGAAGCACCTACAGAATCAAATGGGGAGTGGCATCACCTCGTATAGGATCTTTTGCTTATATTGCTACTCTAAGCAGGACGGTTAACAAGGATCTGAAGGGTCAAGTTGTTCTTTCGCCAATGGAAACAGGGGGTTTTCTGGATAACATCCTAAGACTCCGGAAAAGATTGCTCCATTGTGGGCTTACAAATAATCTGGCTGCTTATGCTTGTTACAAAGGCGTTGCGGATTTCAAAGGAAAAGGTGATGATCAACTAAGGGGACTATGGGGAGGATATGTAGCTCCGGTTCTGCAAGTGGCTATTAAGGGGAAGGGTATCAACAGTATTTATGATCTAAATGGCAAACCTTACGTTATGAGTCCAGGAACAACTGGGGGTCGATTATCCAAAATGTTTCTTGAATCTTTGGGGATCAACGCTGATTACAAACTGATGGGAATTTCCTCGGGGATTGATGCTATGAAAGCTGGATCGGTAGATGCTTTCTACCGAATTGGGCCCTTAGATTCTTCTATCCTCGAAATACAATCGACTATGGACGTTGTTTTCTTGCCGGTTACTAATGATGATTTAGAAAAGTTTGAAAAGGCCTGGCCTAAACATGGCCTCCAATTTACCCTGCCGGCTAATATTTACAGGGACCAAACTGAACCAGTCCTTTGTCTGGCCTATGCCTGTGGAGACTACAGTCATACCGGTGTTCCTGAAGATGTTATCTATAAAATTGTGATGTCTGCATATAAGAATCGTGAAAAGATTGCCAAGACTGTACCAATAACCAGAGACGGGAATTGGGCAGATATGTGGAATCAGACTCTCAAATATATGGAGGTTCCTCTCCATAAAGGTGCCATCAAGGCTTACCGAGAACTGGGTTTCACAATTCCAGATAGGCTTATTCCGCCAGAGGCGAGATAGATGGGGAGGTAAATGCCATGAGAAAGAAAAGTAAATTTTTTAGCATAGTGATTTTTTGTGTAAGCGTGATGGTTATGTTGGCTTTTGTTTCCTGTACGACAACTGAAACTTCTAAGAAGGTTACAAAACCTACCGTTTCCGTTGTTGGCGATGGAATGCCTGGAAAAACATTTGAAATTAACGGAACTGGTTTTATACCTGGCGAGGTGGTAGAACTTTTACTTGAGATGGAAGATATTCCTATCATTGTCGGGAGAAAAGGGAAAGTAATCAAAGCAAAAGAGGATGGCACGTTCACGGCTAAAACGAATTATCCTAACAAATTGGTTGCTATCCCTGGCTCTTGGAATTTGGTGGCCGAAGGAAATAAAGGTACCAGTGCAACTTGTAAAGTAAAGATAAATAAACCTTAACATTTACCTGTTGTTTAACTGTGCTTTCGCTGGTGGTAATTACAAGAGCCATCAAATGTCATTTTGTGTCGTGATGGCTCTTGTTTTTTTATTGCATCTCACCCCCTGATCTTCTTTCCTTAAGGAGAGAATTGGAACCTATAGAACTTCAGTTTAACATGATAATAAATAGAAACTAAGTAGTCTATAAATAAGAGAAACTCTAAACATGTCAGTTTTTATATGATGTTCCTATAAAAAATACTTTAAGGGAGACAATGATGCGAGATTTGACCGGGATTTGGAAATGGATAGTGGCAACGATAACTACCGTTGCCGTGGGTTTTATAATTTTTACCTGTTTATGGCGTCCTTACCATCCAGCCCTCCAGGGTTCGGTCATATTATCATTTGGAATGTTAGTAGTTTTTCTAAATCGCCCAATTAGCAAAAAAGCCATGGGGAAACGGCATTCAAATCTAATGAGACTTATGGTATTCGGTACAGACAATTCGCCTTCGGTACTCGATGTAATCTTCGTGATTCTTGGAAGTGCCCCTTGCATATTTGTAATTATTTTTTGGGAACCGATCGTCAGTAATCCTCTCACATATGAAACCTATTATCTTGTTTTAGGAGCCGTTTTATTTTTAATGCTTTTAGAGGGTACTCGGAGAACGTTAGGTTATATAGTTCCTATCGTTGTGATACTGTTTGTTTTATATGCTTTACTGGGGCATTTACTCCCGGCTGAAATAGGACATGCAGGCTATGGTCTTGAAGAGTTACTCTACATTTTTTATCTGACAACTGAGGGCGTTTGGGGCTTGTTAACAGATCTAACGAGCCGTCTTATTGCGATATTTGTTCTGCTTGGGCCGATTCTTTTTGCTTGTGGTGTCGGCAATGCCTTTGTAAAGTGGGCACGTTTTACGGGTGGGCGAATCCGTGGAGGTGGAGGTCAGATTGCCCTTTTAGCAAGTGCAGGATTAGGAATGCTTTCCGGATCTTCGGTTGCCAATGTAGCCACAACAGGAACATTTACTATTCCCACCATGAAAAAGCTTGGCTATAATCCGGAATTCGCTGGAGCAACAGAGGCTTCGGCATCATCTGGTGGACAGATAATGCCTCCTATAATGGGTGCTGGTGCTTTTGTTATGGCTGAATTGCTGGGGATAAGATACACATCGATTATGGTCGCTGCTATCATTCCTGCCATTTGTTACTTTATGGGGATAGGAAGCGGGATCTATGTCCTTGCTGGAAAATACGGTTTGGGCAAACTTCCAAGCCGGTTAATTCCTAAATGGAGGGAACTTCTAAATCCACGTGAGATTATTAATGCAATTATTCCTATTGGGCTCCTTATTTACCTTTTAGTTCGCTATCTACCTCCACAGAATTGTGCCGCCTGGGCGCTTGTGTCAGCCCTACTGATTTTCTTTTTGATAGGAGGACCATTGAGGCGACGTGAGATAGGAAAAAGGGTCCGGATCAGTTTGCGTGCTTTCTTTACCTCTGCAACTGGAGCCTTAGTCATGTTGATTATTATGATGAGTTGTGTTCAGACTATTGTTACACTTATCAATGCTACCGGTCTTGGTGTTAAGACTTCAGAACTTATCGTAAACCTTGCTGGTGACAGTGCCTTTCTTGCTTTAATAGCGGTTATGGTGGTTGCCATTATTCTTGGAATGGGCATGTCTACAACGGCGGCCTATGTTATTGCCGCTTCTGTACTGGGGCCAGCATTAATCATGCTGGGATTAGAGCCTTTACCCTCGCACCTGTTTATATTCTATTTTGCGATTGCCTCTGGAATCACACCTCCGGTATGTGTGGCTGTCTTTACTGCCAAGACTATTTCCGGAGGAAGCTGGCTTAAGATGGCCGTGATTTCCATGGGGCTCAGCATAGGAGGGTATATTATTCCCTATTACTTTATCTACCAGCCGGCTATTCTTATGAAGGGAGGGCTTTGGATTACTTTGGGGATTATAGCTGCTGTGATGATAGCGATGTTTTTTATCGAAGTGGGAGTTTTTGGATATTTAAAAAAACCTGCATCCTGGCCAGAACGTATTTTCTTTCTGGCTGGCGGCGCATTACTTATGAAATTTAGCTTACTTACAGTTATCATCGGGCTGGTTTGTATAGCACTTGCTATTGTAAGTCATTTGTTCATGCCAGACATTTCAGTCATTGGCAAAAGACCGGCGCAAGTACAGATGGTCGATTTGAGCAAGGTCGAGTGGGATGAAAAAGATACAGATATTAGTCTTGATTTAAGCGAGTAAGTTCATTTATTCAGGTTTGGGGAGCTATCCTAACTAACGGATTAGACTCATTTCTACTTTTTAGTGCTCCTCTGTAGCACGTATTCTAAAGAGGACGGAACCTAATATTATGAAAGTCAAATTAATTACCCTGTGTGAAAATACTGCTGCGAAACCCGGATTTATTTCTGAATGGGGATGGAGCATTATTGTTCAGGCCGACGATTTAAATGTTTTGTTTGATACGGGCGGAAATTTTGCAGCAGTGCGAAATGCCGACAGGCTCGGAGTCGACTTCCGCACTATAAATAAAATCGTGCTGAGTCATGCTCATGCAGACCATACGGGAGGCTTACGTGAAGTCTTAAGAAGAACAGGAGAAATAGAGGTTATCGCTCATCCAGCCGTCTGGGAGTTAAAATACACGAAACGGCCATACGAAAAAAAAGCGGCATTTATTGGAGTCCCATTTACCAGAGAGGAGCTGGAACTTTTTGGAGCTTCATTCAAACTTAGTAAAGAGCCTGTCCAAATCTCTGAGAATATAATGACCACGGGCGAAATATTAGTAACAACAGACTTTGAAGCTATAGAGCCCATTTTCTACGTAAAGGAGAAGGATACATTAAGATATGACTCTATACCTGATGACCTTGCTTTAATAGTAAAAACCGAAAAGGGTCTTGTAATTATTCTTGGTTGTGGACATCGTGGAATTATAAATACAATATATCATGCCCAAAATATAACAGGAGAGAAAAAAGTACATACTGTAGTGGGCGGTACCCACCTTTTTCCTAAAACTGATGAGCAAATAGATAAAACCATTGCAGCGCTAAAAAAAATTGGAGTGAAAAAAATTGGTGTCTCACACTGTACTGGCTTTCATGCCTCTATGCGCCTTGCTCAGGCGCTTGGGGATAAATTTTTCTTAAACAGCGCGGGGACTATATACAACCTTGATTAGTGGAAATGTTTATTGTACGCTTTTATAATAGGGTAACGTTATCATCATATAAATAAGCGGGATTTGATATGGGGAGTGAATGTCTTAAGGATTGTTTCTTGGATAGTTTTTTGATGCGGGGAGAAAAAAAAGCGATAAGATTCCTTCGCGAAGGCATAATAGAGACAGAGATTTCCTATAAAAATTTGGATCAGGATGCCAATCGAATAGCTAATACTTTTCTCTCTTTAGGGATTAAAAAGGGTGACAGGGTAATTCTTTATCTCCCCAAATCCCTCTGTTTTATTGTTGCTCATCTTGCACTTCAAAAGATAGGAGCTATTTCAGTCCCCTTGAATCCGGGTTTTAAACAATCAGAGATGGTATATCTGCTTGAGGATACGGAAGCAAAACTGGTGATAGCTGGAACTGAACAAGAGGCCATAATAAAAGGAATATCTCCCCATTTAACTACTTTAGTAATTCCTACTGAGAGGCCTTATCAAGACATCGGTTCTTTTCGATCCGCTTCGGATAGTATGCCCCAGACAGATATCGGACCAGAAGATCCTGGTCTCATTATTTATACCTCAGGAACCACAGGGAAACCCAAAGGGGCTATTCTTACCCAGAAGAAGCTGATCCATGATACAAGAAATGTTATAAACACATGGAAGATAACAGAATCTGATGTGTTCTGTCACGTACTTCCTCTTTTTCATGTTCATGGACTTTGTTTTTCTCTTTATACTGCCTTAATGGCAGGGTCCCATGTGATCATGCTTGATGAATTTTCGCCAGAAAATACCATAGAAGTATTGGCGAAAAAAGAGGGGGAATATGTTTGTACTCTATTTATGGCTGTTCCCTCAATGTATGAAAAGATGATGGACTATTTGGGAGAAAATATCCTGGACTTTGGGCATATCCGGTTATGGACGTCTGGCTCGGCACCACTTCTGCCAAGGAAATTTGAGGAAATAAAAAGAAAGTTCGGCAAGGAACCAGTGGAACGAGAGGGTATGTCAGAGACTGGAATGAATTTTTCTAACCCGCTTAAGGGTGCAAGAAAGCCTGGTTCCATCGGTTTACCCCTGCCGGATCTTGAGGTGAGAATAGTAGACCCTGAAACATTTGTGGATGTGGTTCCCGGTCAAACAGGCGAGATATGGCTTAAGGGTCCCGCGGTGACCCCAGGTTACTGGCGAAAACCTGAAGAAACGAGCAAGACATTTAAAGACGGCTGGTTTAGAACGGGTGATCTGGGAAGAGTTGATGAGGACGGGTACTATTATTTGACGGATCGTATCAAGCATATTATTATTTCAGGAGGTGAAAATATCTCCCCAAAAGAGGTGGAGGCGGTTATAAACCAGTTTGAGGATGTGGTTGAATCCTCTGTTGTAGGTATCCCGGATGAAAACTGGGGAGAGAAGGTTGTCGCGGCCGTTGTTATAAAATCTGGCTCCAATGTTAAAGTTCAAGAGATTCAGAGGTTCTGTAAAGAACATCTTCATAAATGGAAATCTCCTAAGGAAATTGTTTTTCTGAAAGAATTACCCAAAAATAAAATGGGAAAAATATTGAAAGAAGAAGTAAAACATATTTTTAAATCCTGAGAATCGGAAAAAGCCACAAAACTGGTATCCACTGTCTTTATAAAATCCTTAGCAGGTTAAGTGTTTAATTCCTTCGGTTCAATTTATAATAATATTAAGCTTCTTTGTTGGGGGAAAGAGTATAGAAATGGGATTTAGTTCATTTATTTCATATGAGGAGATAGACAATTGGGTGGAGCAATATGTTAATAGTAATAAAAAAATTGCTTATGTGGAGATAATTGGTCAGTCAAATGAGGGAAGGGATATTAAAGCTATTCATGTTACAAATAATGCTTTGCCAATAGATGATAAAGAAGTTGCTCTAATTATTATTGGCAGACATGGAGATGAATTGGGGACTCGAGTTGTTGGTCCTGCACTTCTTGAGTGGCTGGCCTCCAAAGAGGCAAAGAGGACCTTAGATCGTCAACATATAATTGTAGTTCCTGTAGCAAATCCTGACGCCTGCGTTCATGGTGTTTTTGGTCTGCCAGTCCACCATCTTTCGGACCTTGAAAAAAGATCTATTTTACAGTTAGGAGAAAAATATATACCTGATGTTGTTATGGATGTCCACAGTGTTGGCAAGGAAAAATACGGATTTAATTGGGGCGGCTTAGAAGCAGTGGTAATTGATCATAATGCTAATGCAGGAGAGGATCGGTACATTTTACAAAAAATGGCTGGAGAAATGGTTAATGCTGGCGCTAAAGCGGGATATCCATTTCTTTTACACACTCTTGAGCCTTATCAGAATTTAAGGAAAAAAACAGAAGTACTTTCCGAACTTGTATTTAATAATCACGTTAACGGGGCATTGTATGCTTCTTTCCATTCGTTAACTTTTGGAATGGAAGTTAATCATTTTGTGCTTAGTTCTAATTGCACTGCGAAAAGCGGGTTAGCGGTGATAAAATCTATGTTAGAAATGGGAAACCATGTCTTTCCCTGGGAGTACTATCCTGGTTATCCAAACAGAATACTTAGTGGTGACTTTCTTGCTTCAGTGAGGTCTAAAGGCAAAAATGCAAATGAACGGCGTAATTCACGTAAAGAAATATGGTCTAAACGTAATTTCTTTGAAGTTCCTTTTAACCCTTACAGGGAAATGTTAGATGATCGTTCCGTAAAAATTACTGTAAAGTATTCTGGAAAGGAAGAGATTGCAGATGGTATTACGATAAATTTTCGTATTCGAGGAACTCCAGAAATCAAAAGAATCAACATGAATGATGAGAATATATATTATCATACGAAAAGGGATAAATGTTCAACATATGTGTTTCTGGATTTGGAAACAATCAAGGAAAATGATGTTCGGGAGATAGTTGCAGAATTCTAAAACTATACTAAAATCATTTATGACTTTTGTATTTACATCCTTTTGGATCACATCGTAGACGTGGCAAATCAGTTTCTTTTGGCGTACTTGCTTTCAGCATTTTTATTTTTCAATATGATATCTTTTACTAACGAGATATTTCAATCATTGAGATTATTAAAACAAATATTCGTGATGCCATGATATATTACGGCATACAGGCAGTATAATACATACGTTAGCACGCTGAAATGTAATAAAAAGTTCACTGAAACATGAAACACTATGATAAAATTCGAAAAGGATTTGCGAAGCAAGCCAATAAATTTGGAGAAAAAGGGATAACCCTGTCCAGTGAAGAGTATCTCAAATGGATGGTTGGCCGTCTGCCCTTACAGGTAGACTTCCGTGTCTTGGATGTTGCGACTGGCACGGGACACTCGGTCGGAATAATCAATCACCTTTCTCCGGACACTGATTTTTACTCCACCTGACCATCATTTCACTGCACTCCATGATGACAGGTGAGTTCAACTCCTATGCACACTGCCCACATAGAAGTTGAGTAATCATGATATTTTTTACAGTTGGGACCAAAGAAGCCAAAAGTGAAAATCACACTTATCTATGACAACTATGTTTTCAAGGAAGGCCTGCGGGCGGATTGGGGATTCGCCTGTCTGGTAGAGGCAGAAAATATCCCACCGATTCTCTTCGACACCGGGACAGACGGCTCTATTTTGCTGTCAAATATGAATAAACTCTCCATAGATCCGACTGCGATTCAGGAAGTTTTCATATCTCATAATCACCGGGATCATCTTGGTGGACTCTCAGCTTTTCTTGGGGTGAATAGAGATGTTAAAGTTTATGTTCCTGCATCCTGTTCCCCACCCCCCGGCGCTAAAGAGGTAATCAGTGTAA
>JAUXFK010000075.1 GCA_030623035.1 Deltaproteobacteria bacterium
AAATCATTATTCGGCTAAACAGTTACAGATTAATAGATATATTAACTTAGGTTAAGGGTAAAAGATAATGGGAATGCAATATAAAGATTACTACAAAATCCTGGGTCTTAAAAGGGGCGCATCAGAAAAAGAAATAAAACAGGCATTTAGGAAATTAGCAAGAAAATATCATCCGGATGTTAACCCTGAAAATAAAAAAGCTGAAGAGAAGTTTAAAGATATCAATGAGGCACATGAAGTTCTTGGAGATACAAAAAAGAAGGCGAAATACGATCAATTAGGAGCAAACTGGCAGGCAGGTGCAGATTTCAAGCCTTCATCTGGATGGGAAGGTTTCCGTGTAAGGACTGGTGACTTCGGAGACTTTGCAGGGACAGGGGGGGTTGGCAACTTTAGTGACTTCTTCTCCGTCCTTTTTGGACAAGAACCTGGAGTTGGTTTTTCTCAAAGAAAATCGAAAAGAAGACGAAGTACCCGAGGTTCAGATGTCGAAGCTGAATTAAGGATTACACTTGAAGAGGCCTATAATGGAGGCAAACGCAGTGTTACCATTCAGCATAGTGAGATATGCCCTGCTTGCAAAGGGACGACTATAACAAATAATAGCAACTGCAGTGCGTGCAGTGGTATGGGAATGATAGCAAAACCGAAGAGGTTGGATATTAAAATACCTGCCGGCGTTAAAGACGGCTCTAAGATTCGGTTGAACGGACAAGGTGAAGAAGGAGCAGGTGGTGGCAAATCAGGAGATTTGTACCTCCATATTAAGTTGGAGCCACATCGTCATTTTACTATACTTGGGCATGATATTCAGGTTGATCTTCCTATTCTGCCCTGGGAGGCTGTATTAGGCAAAGAAGTTGAGGTAATGACCCTCAAGGGATATGTGAAGATGAAGATCCCTGGAGGGACACAATCAGGACAGCGCCTCAGATTGAAAGGTCTGGGTTTGCTTAAGAAGGGTGGAGGAAGAGGCGATCAGTATGTAAAGATCAAGATAATTGTGCCCAAAACAACCAGTGAGAGAGAAAAGGAACTTTACAAGGAATTGGCTCAAATCTCTAAAGAATGTATGAGTGATCTTACCTTTGAGGAAGTAAGGAGATAAACGATGGGTAAGGGTTATGAATGTATAGAAGTCGAAATCGTAGGAGAGAAACTCTGTGGGATAGAGGAGATAGCCAAAAAGGCAAATATGTCAGAATCATCTATCCGACGGTATGTAAAAATGGGGTTAATTACCCCCATTAAGAAAGAGAAGGGATGTTATCTACTAAGAGAGACAATGCTCTTTCGTATAGAAAAAATCCAGAGGTTGAGAAAGGATCTTGGTGTTAATCTTTCAGGCATCGGGATCATTCTTGATCTTCTTGAGCGAATAGAAGATATGAATCGGCAATTATCGGAGTTGATGCTTAAGTTATAAGATTCAAAGGAGGTGATCTTAAATGGATCCGAATAAACTTACAGAAAAGACAATGGAAGCAATAAACAATGCCCAGGGTTCGGCAATAAAATATAATAATCAACAGGTGGATAGTGAGCATCTTTTTTTGGCATTATTGGATCAACCCAATGGTTTGATCCCTTCGATCTTTGAGAAGATGGGAGTATCTTCGCAAAATATACGACAACAGATCGTCGACCACATAGAAAACATTCCCAAAGTCACAGGGGATGGTGCTGCAGCGGGGCAGGTTTACATTACTGCAAGGCTCAATCGTTTACTTGTTGAAGCAGAAGAAGAGGCCAAGAGGCTGAAGGATGAATACGTTAGTGTAGAACATATTGTACTCGGCGTATTAAACGATGAAAAAGATCGTATAACCATTATTCTAAAAGATAACGGGGTCACAAAAGATGGATTCCTAAAAGCCTTGATCGATGTAAGAGGGAATCAGCGGATAACATCGCAGACCCCTGAGGATACATATCAGGCATTAGAAAAATATGGGAGAGATTTGACTAAGGAGGCAGAACGTGGGAAGCTTGACCCTGTTATTGGAAGAGACGAAGAGATCAGGAGGGTAATCCAGGTATTATCCAGGCGTACAAAAAACAACCCCGTCCTCATTGGAGAGCCTGGTGTAGGAAAGACCGCTATAGCAGAAGGATTGGCCCAAAGGATCATAAAAGGTGATGTCCCGGAAGGACTTAAAAATAAGAGAGTAACGGCCTTAGATATGGGTGCATTGATCGCAGGTGCAAAGTATCGCGGGGAATTCGAGGAAAGGCTTAAGGCGGTATTAAAAGAAATACAGAACTCAGAGGGGAAGCAGATCCTTTTCATAGATGAGCTGCACACGGTTGTAGGGGCTGGTGCTGCGGAAGGTGCAATGGATGCCAGCAATATATTGAAGCCTATGCTGGCAAGAGGGGAGTTGCACTGTATTGGAGCGACGACCTTAAATGAATATAGAAAGCATGTAGAAAAGGATGCCGCTTTAGAGAGAAGGTTTCAGCCGGTCATGGTATCTCAGCCTAGCGTGGAAGAGACAATTTCCATATTAAGGGGGTTAAAGGAAAGATATGAAGTTCACCATGGGGTTCGTATCAAGGATTCTGCCCTGGTTTCAGCAGCAATATTGAGTAATAGATATATCTCAGATCGATTTTTGCCTGATAAGGCCATAGATCTGGTCGATGAAGCTACAGCCAAGCTTCGAACTGAGATTGACAGCATGCCTTCCGAACTCGATGAGATCATGAGAAGAATAATGCAATTGGAGATAGAAAGAGAGGCGTTAAATAAAGAAAAAGACAAAACATCGAGAGAAAGGCTGGAGAAGTTAGAAAAAGACCTGGCAGAGCAAAAGGCTGAAGCTGATGCTATGAAAGCCAGATGGCAGATAGAAAAGGAAGAGATCCAGAATGTAAGAAAGTTGAAAGAGGAGATTGAAAGTGTAAAGGTTCAGATTGAGCAAGCCGAAAGAGACTATGATCTCAGTAAAGCAGCTGAACTAAAATACGGAAGTCTTATGGATTTGGAGAGGAGATTACAGGCGGAAGAAGAAAAGGATGTGGAAGGTAAAGGTAAGTCTAAAAGACTTTTGAAAGAAGAGGTAGATGAAGATGATATCGCTTATGTGGTTAGCAGATGGACGGGTATTCCTGTCACCAGATTGATTGAAGAGGAGATTGAAAAGCTCATGAGGCTTGAAGAACATCTTCATAAGAGAGTCGTAGGACAGGAAGAGGCAGTAACTGCGGTGTCCGATGCCGTGTTACGTTCTCGTTCCGGATTGAAAGACCCCCAAAGACCCATAGGCAGCTTTATCTTTATGGGGCCATCGGGGGTGGGGAAAACAGAATTGGCAAGAACACTGGCTGATTTTCTCTTTGACGATGAGCAGGCAATGGTACGGATAGATATGTCGGAATATATGGAAAAACACACGGTATCTCGTTTGATAGGTGCTCCGCCTGGATATATAGGTTATGAAGAAGGGGGACAACTAACCGAAGCGGTAAGGAGAAGGCCCTATTCGGTAATACTGTTCGATGAGATAGAAAAGGCCCATCATGATGTCTTTAATGTTCTCTTACAAATCTTAGATGATGGGCGCCTTACCGATTCTCATGGACGTACAGTGGACTTTAAAAATACCGTAGTGATTATGACTTCAAATATCGGTAGCCATTATATCCTTGATTATCGTGAAACCGATGAAGAGAGTTATAACAAGATGAAGGACCTTGTTTTGGATGCTTTGAGAAAGCATTTTCGGCCGGAGTTTTTAAATAGAATAGACGAGATCGTCGTATTTCATGCCCTTGTCCCCGAGCAGTTGAGGCAGATTGTGGAAATACAGTTGGAGCATTTACAAAAGCGGCTTATAGAAAAGGGGATGGTTCTTAGATTAACAGACACTGCTAAGGATTATCTCGCAAGGATAGGATATGATCCGACCTATGGTGCTCGTCCTTTAAAGAGAGCTATCCAGGCAAATGTGGAAACCCCTATTGCCAAATTGATAATAAAAGGGGAAATCAAAGACAGAAGTGAGATTATAGGCAATTATGACGGAAATGGGTTGAACTTTTCCGTCAATTCGGATATAACCTGTCCATTTACTGGGACAAACAACAATTGAAGTTTGCCGTTCTTAAATGGTGTTATCCAAGAAATAGCCCTTTTGCTCAATCTCTGCGTCTGCCTTGAAGGATGCTTGCCCTGTAGAATTTCGTTTTGCGAACCCCTATGGGGATTCCACAGGGCGGGCATATTCTGCGGGACGGTAAATTTTTTTACCTTCCTTGACCTAAAACAAATCCTCTCATTTCTGGATGGACATTAGTGTCGTGTCATCTATGTAATGTCGCAAAGATGACCGTCATTCCTGCGGAAGCGGGAATCCGGAAGCGCCGGAGTAGCCAGAAATACTGGATTCCCACCTTCGTGGGAATGACGAGCGCCTGATACGATATTTCACGCATGACCGACACTAGCGTAGCGAATTTAGCATCTTCAAAATGACTCAAATCGTGAGGAAAAGACAGTTCAAATCATAAAATCTCATTAGATTCTTAAGATGGCTAAACAATTACCAAATATTTATTAATTGGGGGGAAAAGAGGGTTTTCAAATGAAAACAGTTCTTATTGTAGAAGACAGCAAATTTTTTGGCATGACTATAAAGAATAAGATAGAGACAAAAACCAAATTTAATGTGGTCTGGGTACAGAACATAACAGAAGCAATCAAAGTTCTAAGTGAGGTTGACGAAGATTTTTTCGCTGGAATTCTCGATTTCAATTTGCCGGACGCTCCCAAAGGGGAAATCATAGATGAAGTGATAAAAAGAGACATTCCGGCGATTGTCTTTACTGGTAGTGTAAGTAAAGAGATACGCGAATCAGTCTGGTCGAAGAAGGTAGTGGATTATGTTATTAAGGATGCCCCCCAAAGTCTGGATTACATTATAAACATGCTCAACCGAATTGAGAAAAATGCTAATATAAAGGTCCTGATAGTGGATGACGTTGCTTTCTACAGGAAAGCCCTCTCAAATCTTCTTGAGATTCACCGTTACCAGGTATTCAATGCAAGCAACGGCAAAGAGGCACTTGATATACTTGAGGAGCACCCCGATATGAAGCTGGTTATTACAGACTTTAACATGCCAGAGATGGACGGATTTGTTTTAACGCAAAAGATAAGGGAGAAATACAGTAGAGATGACCTGGCTGTAATAGGGATTTCTTCCGAAGGTGAAAATGTCATGGCCGCTCGGTTTTTAAAGATAGGGGCAAATGACTTCATTACAAAGCAGACATTTCTTACTGAGGAGTTTTACTGCCGTGTCACCCAAAACATCGAGAATTTAGAACGTATACATCTGATAAGAGAGGCATCTATTAAAGACGCCCTCACAGGTCTTTATAATAGAAGATACTTCTTTGAAACAGGCAATAAGCTTTTTGCTAATGCCATTCGAGAAAATCTGACTATTACATGTGGTATGATTGATATAGACCATTTCAAGAATGTAAACGATACCTATGGACACGAGGCAGGTGATAAAACCCTTGTGCATATTTCATCAATACTAAACCACAGGATGCGTAATACTGATATTGTCGCAAGGTTAGGCGGAGAAGAGTTTTGTGTTCTAGCGATTAATATGAGGAAGGAATATGCAAAAAAAGTATTTGAAGAGCTTCGAGTAAAGGTGGAAAAGTCTTCTATAGAAATTGAAGATGAAGGTAAGATACATATAACAGTGAGCATGGGAGTTGTTACCGAACTGGCCGATAGCCTTGAGGACATGGTTAAAAAAGCCGATAAGCTGCTTTACGAAGCTAAAGAGAGCGGGCGCAACAGGGTTATAACCAGCGGTAATTAGTACTACAGCGCAAGTTCCGGGCATCACCATGAAAAGCCTGTATGAAAGGCCGTGGCATTACCTTTGCAACTGTGCAGGGGAATGCTCCAATACTAAAAGCAGCGTAACTACTCAGGTTGTCAGGTTCAAGCCCGCCCTGGCGCGACTTTTCTGGAAGACGCGGTTGTCGTTGCAAACCAGGTCTGGGCAGGCGTGAACCCCGGAACTTTGAACCTGAGTAGTTACAAAGCAGCGGTAAAAGAAAAAAAAGAGTTTGCCTCCTATTTATCCAGCCATCCCAAAAAGCCTTGGCAGAGGCTTTGTCTTGTTGAGACCATGGTTGTCGAAGGTCTTTTTTTAATTTATCGTTGAATTCGACCGACTAACCCCTTTGCCCTTAGCAAAGAATACAACTGAAACGGACTTGATGCCCAACAAAGAGATTGGGCAAAAGGGCCATTTCTGGATGGACACTAACTGACATTTAGATGATTGCCTTTGCTTTGACCGATTTTTTTGCTGAGGGAACTCAATAACCAATAAAAAGATCTTAAGGTTTTGGTAATCTTTCCAATATGTCAAGATAGAAGTTACGAGGTCTTATAAACCACAGAGGAGAGAGGCATGGAAAAGGGTTTAATGGGCGGAAGATACAGGCCGCTTAGCCGGGATGAAATCGGAAGGATACATGAAAACTCCCTGAGGATACTGGATGAGGTTGGCGTACAGGTTGAGTTGCCGGCAGCGCTGGAAATATTTTCCCGCTCTGGCGCAAAGGTTGACAAGCAAAATTGCCGAGTTAGAATCCCACCCAAAACTGTTGAAAAATATATCCGCTTTGCTCCTTCTAAAATATTGCTTTGCGGAAGGGATGAAAAAAACAATCTGTATCTGGAAAACTCCAAAACCTATATGGGTACCGGTGGAGCGGCTGTGCGGGTTATAGACTTGCATACTGGTGAAATTCGCAAGGGGAACCTTTCTGACATCGTCCATATGGCAAAACTGGTAGAGAATCTTGACAATGTTCATTTTTTTATACGCCCTTGCCTCGCTCAGGACATCCCGCAGCACTGCCTTGGGATAAATGAATTCTACGCTGCCCTTTCCGGCACAAAAAAACATGTCATGGGAGCCGGCTACACAGTTGAGGGCGCAAAGCAGGTTATGGAAATGGCTGCCATGATGTGCGGCGGCATGGAGGAACTGAGGAAAAACCCTTTTATTTCCTTTATAACCGGATGGATGCGAAGCCCGCTTTGCTTTGATTCCGACACCACGGAAGTCCTCATGGAAGTGGTTAAGGAGTCAATCCCGGTTGCTCTTGCTTCGGCTCCAATGGCCGGCTCGACCTCTCCGCTTACAATGGCCGGAACATTGTGCCAGTTGCATGCCGAAGAAATTTCGGGCATAGTTTTCACTCAGCTTCTTAACCCGGGTGCGCCTGTGCTTTACGGTGGGGTGCCTGGAATGGCCGACATGAAAGACCTCAGCTTTAAAGCGGGTGGGGTTGAGTTCGGGCTAATGAATGCTGCCATCTCCCAGCTTGCAAGATATATCGGCATTCCCAATTACTGCTCGGCTGGTATAACCGAGGCCAAAATTCCCAGCATGCAGGCAATTTATGAAAAGACTTTTTCAGTGTGTCAGTGCGCCCTTGCCGGCTCCAATTATGTGCACCATGCCGCAGGGGTACTGGAATCCATTCTCACGGTCGGGTACGGCCAGTTTGTGATAGACAATGAAATAATCGGTATGGCAATGAAAATGGTTATGGGCATTAAAGTTGATGAGGACCGGATCGCTTTTGAAGAAATAAAAAAGGCCGGTCCGGGGGGAAACTTCCTCTCAAGCCGGCATACCCGCAAATACATGCGCACGGAATTTCTCGAGCCTATGCTTGTTCCGCGTCATGAAAGGACATCTCCGGAAACCATGCAGG
Organism: Deltaproteobacteria bacterium; assembly: GCA_030623035.1. GTDB lineage: Bacteria > Desulfobacterota > UBA8473 > UBA8473 > UBA8473 > JAUXFK01. Next base: position 7,768 of record JAUXFK010000075.1, read on the forward strand.
ATCACAAACACCTGGACATCCTGTTAAGAGCCCGGGCAAAGGCCAAAGATATAATTGAAAGCAGCCAGGGAAATGGAATACCGCCCGGAGTTGACCGAAAGCTGCGTAAGAAATTTAATATTATGACGCCCTGATACGTATGCTTTCTATTTCATAGCACTAAAATTTATTATTCATAAAAAGGTAACAGTTTAGCTCTTTAAAAAGAGATGCAAGAAGCGGCAATCAAATTTTAATCCGTATAAAACTCGCATCAAAGTGAGCGTAAAGAAAGAACAGTATATCGCTATTCAATTCAGTAGTTCCATTATTAACTATTTCAGATATTAAATCTGAGGTTATCCCATGTTCTTTCTTAACGCTCACTAAGACGCTCAGACAACTACACGCATTAAAATTTGACCGCCGCTTCTTGCTTGATGAGATCTTTTTATTTCATAAAGCTAAAGTGTTACATAAAAAGAAAGGAGATGTCGATGGATAACAGGAGGATTGCTAAAGCAGCAAAAAATGCATCATCTGAAGTGGCTGCTGCAGATACGGAAGTTAAAAATGCAGTACTACTTACTATGGCAGACAAATTGGCGAAGAATAAAAGTAAAATATTCAAAGCCAATAACGCTGACATGAAAAAAGCAGAAGAAAAGGGATTGGGTAAGAACCTGGTTGACAGACTAAAATTCGGTGAATCAAAGATAGAATCAAGGATTGCATCTCTTAAAAAGATCGCGGCACTCCCGGACCCTGTAGGATCGGAATTCTGGCATAGAGAGATTGTCCAGGGAATGAAGGCAAAGCGTGTACGGGTTCCTATAGGTGTAATAATGATGATTTACGAAGCCCGCCCTCATGTAAGTGTGAATGCGGGTGCTTTCTGTCTAAAGTCGGGGAATGCGTGTATCCTAAAAGGGGGCTCAGAGGCAAAGGAATGTAATACCCTGCTTGGCAGACTGTGGAGTGAGTCTTTGAAGGAAAATGGTATGAATAAAGATGCGATCCAGGTTATTTCCGGATCCCATGAGGATATAAACGAGCTTCTCAGGCAGGATGACTGTATTGACCTCGTTATTCCGCGAGGCGGAAAGAAACTCATCAAGAGTGTTTCTGAAAATTCCAAAATACCCGTAATCAAACACTTTACAGGAGAGTGTCACGTTTATATTGATGATGGGGCGGATATTAAAAAAGCAAAGGACATAATGATTGATTCCAAATGCCTTATGCCTGAGGTCTGTAATGCGATGGAGGTAACACTCGTTTCATCCGGAAGAAAGAATGATATCCCGGAAATTGTCGACACATTTAAAAAATGCGGGGTAAAAGTAAAGGGCGATGAGACCGTACAATCCCTCTGTAGTGATGTTGAACCGGCTTCTGATAGTGACTGGACAGATGAACACCTTGGTATGGTAGTAACTATTGGTGTAGTTGACGGTGTTAAGGGGGCAATTGAACATATAAACAGGTATGGTTCTCACCATACGGACAGTATAGTGACACAAGACAGCGATGCTGCATCTGAATTTAAGAAGAAAGTCGATTCAGGTGTTGTCCTTGTAAATGCCTCCACAATGTTCTGCGACGGAGATTCCCTCGGTATGGGTGCTGAGATCGGTATTTCAACAGACAGGATTCATGCAAGAGGCCCTATGGGGCTGGAAGAGCTTACAACATACAAGTTTATAATCGAGGGTGACGGAACGACAATGTCAAATCCGGAGGATTTTATTAATGAGTCGTAAAACCGATAAGATTTATTCTTATTTTAAAAGCGAATATAAGAAAAAAGCTCCCAAATCGATTGAGGAGATGAGGATCGGTTCAGAGATTAAATTCCCTTTTGTTAAGGAGGACGGTACAGCAACGACAATGGATATCCTGAACGATTTGTGGAAATATCTTGAAAAGAGGGGGTGGAAGCCGGATTTAGAAGGAGCAAACCCAGTTGGAGCAAGAAAACCCGGCGAGAAGAATGATACAGTTGCATCTGTTGAAACAGGTCATTGCAAGCCTGAGTTTTCAATGGCTCATACAGCAGACCTCTTCAAGATGAAAGAACAGATAGATGAACTTAAAAAGGAGCTTAAACCCTTCTGTGACAAGTATAAAGTCCATTTCCTTGCGTATGGAGTACAGCCTGTCTCCAGACCTACGGGTAGTCTTATGATGAAGAAGACCCGTGCAAGCGTATGGGACGGGATTTTCGGTCCGAACAGAATCATACCAGAAGAAGACGGTGATGATGTCTGTCTTTTTACTGTAAATGCTGCAAGCCATGTTCATCTGAGCGTTCCGGGTAAAGATATGATAAAGGCCGTTAATGTACTTAACGGATTTGTAGGAGGCCAGTTGGGTCTGATGGCTAACTCAAATGTCTGGAAGAACAGGCTCGATGAAAAGTATAAATGTGTTATCGATAAGTTCTGGGACTGGTGGATACCCGAGGGGAAGAGAATAGGTATCCCGGAGGTTCCTTTCCGTGATTTGAGACACTACGTAGAAGTCATATCACAGTTCTCTCCTGTCTATGCGAAACGGAATGGGAATCCTTATCTTCTCAGGAAATACAAGACATTTGCTGATTACTACAATCAAAAAAAGGCGGATGTAACAATGATTGACGGAACACAGATGAGTATCGTTCCTGATACAGCAGATATTGATCTTCACAATTCCTGTTACTGGTATAACAATCGAATTTCGCGTTATTTTACAGTAGAGAACAGAACAAATGATCAGCAGCCACCTGCGGACATCCTCGCAATATCGGCGATGACCCTCGGTTTGATGTATGCTCTGGATGAAGCATGGGAAGAGCTTTCCAAATACGACTGGAAAGATATTGTTGCAGCAAGAGATACTGCCTGCGAGTATGGACTTGATGAGGCGCCCGGTTCTTCAATTCAACCGTATGATCTTGCTTCTTCTGTTGTTGAGATTTGCGAGATGGGACTGAAGAGAAGGGATAAAGGTGAAGAAGTATTCATCGAGTCACTTAAAAAGCGTATCAAAGAGAGAAGATGTCCTGCTGATGATATTGAAGAACTGTTTAAAAAGGATGGTATTGGTGGGATAATCCGAGAGCGTTCTTTCTGCTATAATTAGTGTCCATCCAAAAATCAGCAATTTTTTAAAGATATGTACTTAGCGCCCTTCGGGCGGACTCTTTTGACAGGATTAACCCTGGTCCAGACCGATCACCAATACACCATACTCAAAAAGCCATGTTTGGAATGATGCCTGGTCTGGATCAATATATGTGAACGAGTCGCACCATGGCGGGCATGATTTACATTATTTCTTTACTCTTCTTATATCCTGGTCATCCCGTATATCGTAAGTTTTCAAGAAGTTGGGGTAAGGCATCTATATTGCAAGAATTCACTGGATTCCCGCTTTCGCGGGAATTACAGGTACTTACCCCCAATCGTACACAATTCTACGTTAAAAAAAACTTGACAGGGAACCAATAAGGTTGCACAATGGTTGTGCGAGTAAAGGAGGATATTATGCGATCAATAACTGTAAAAAATATACCTGACGATATACATAAGCAATTAAAGGATATTGCGAAACTTAACCATA
>JAUXFK010000152.1 GCA_030623035.1 Deltaproteobacteria bacterium
ACAGGTGAACAAAGACAGGAAAAGGCGAAAAAAGTAAAATTATGTGTGGTATTATCGGATATATAGGTAAGAGACAGAGCACACCTATCCTGATAGAGGGTCTAAAGAGACTGGAGTACCGAGGATATGACTCGGCCGGGATCGCTGTTTTTCATAACGGAGAGATTGAGATACGCCGTTGCAAAGGGAAGCTGAGAGATCTGGAGAGTCTTATAAAAGAGGAGGACCTTAGTGGAAGCGTTGGTATAGGACATACCAGATGGGCAACCCACGGTAAACCCTCTGAAGAAAATGCCCACCCTCATAAGGCCGGAGGGGTTGTGGTTGTACATAATGGGATAATAGAGAATTACCTCGATTTAAAGGTTATGCTGATGAAAGAAGGGCACACCTTTAAATCTGAGACAGATACTGAAGTCATATCACATCTTATAGAAAGATTTATTGAAAAGGAAGATGAAATAGAGTCGGCGGTGAGGAAGGCTCTTAAAGAACTTAGGGGGTCCTATGCATTAGCGATAATCTATGAAAAAGAGCCGGGGAAGCTAATCGCAGCAAGGAAAGAAAGCCCGTTAATTATAGGTTTAGGAGAGGAAGAGTTCTTTTTGGCATCGGATATTCCTGCGATTCTGAGTCATACGAGAAGAGTCGTATTTTTGGGAGACAACGAGATAGCAGTATTTTCAGACAAAAAAATGAAGATCGTTTCTCAAGATGAAAAGGAGGTTATTCGAGAGCCAAAGGATATCCAATGGAATCCCGTTATGGCGGAGAAAGGGGGCTATAAGCACTTTATGCTTAAAGAGATATTTGAGCAACCCCGGTCAATAACGGATACCATAAGAGGCAGGATATTTCAAAGTGAGGGGAAAATTTTTCTGGATGAGTTAAATATCCCCCAGAAAGATTTATCTAAAATAAAACGTATAATGATGATTGCTTGTGGTACATCTTTTTATGCTTCCCTTGTAGGGAAGTTTTTGTTTGAAGAGTTTTGTCGGATTCCTGTGGAAGTAGACCTGGGATCAGAGTTTCGTTATAGGGACCCGATTATCGGTAAAGATAACCTGTCGATCTTTATCTCGCAATCAGGAGAGACAGCAGATACATTGGCAGCACTGAAAGAGGCCAAAGGGAAAGGCAGTAGAGTCCTCTCTATCTGTAATGTGCTGGAGAGCAGTATCGCTCGCGAATCGGATGGGACATTGTATACCCATGCAGGGCCGGAGATCGGTGTGGCATCGACCAAGGCATTTACAACGCAACTCGCCGCTCTTTATATCCTTGCTTTGTATATGGCTGTCGAAACAAGCAAAATGAACCCCCAAAAAGTCAGAAATATATTAGAAGAGCTTATAAAGATTCCTCATATGGTAGCAGAAATACTAAATCAAGAAGAAAAGATAGAGAGAATCGCTAAAAAGTATTTTAAGTCGCAGAATTTTTTATTCCTGGGCAGGGGCATAAATTATCCTATTGCCCTGGAAGGAGCATTAAAATTGAAGGAGATATCATACATTCATGCCGAGGGTTACCCTGCAGGTGAAATGAAGCATGGACCGATTGCCCTGATCGACAACGAGATGCCGGTTGTTGTTTTGGTATCAGAGGGCATTACTTATGAAAAGGTTTTAAGCAATGTAGAAGAAGTAAAAGCAAGACGAGGGGCAGTAATAGCGATCGCCAATACATCTCATAAAGATATTGAGAAGAGGGTTGATGATATCTTCCTTATTCCCAGAACACTGCCATTGTTAAACCCAATTTTATTTACAATTCCACTTCAGCTTTTTGCATACCATATTGCGGTGCTGAGGGGGACGGATGTGGATCAGCCAAGAAACCTGGCAAAGAGTGTAACAGTAGAGTAAAGCCAGTTGGTTATTTATTAATTATTCGGACTATGCATTCGGACTATGCGCGATCTCGATTTAAAATCAATTGGAATTTTGTTTTTTTATACCGTAGTGATAGGTATTCTAACAGGATTGGGTTCCAGCCTTTTTTTCTATATTCTAAATACAAGCGAGAGTTTTTTTCTCAATTATTTAGGTGGTTATTACCCTCCACTGCCTGGAGGAGAATCAAATGGATCGGCAACCTCACAGAATCTTTCTCCGAATTGGATTATCGGGCTAATACCTTGCCTGGGGGGCCTATTGGCAGGGTTGGTAATCTATAAATGGGCACCAGAAGCAGCAGGGCATGGAACCGATGCTGTTATCGAAGCCTTCCATCGACTAAGAGGGATTATAAGGGCAAGGGTTCCTATAATAAAGGCTATTTCATCTGCCATAACCATAGGCTCGGGTGGCTCCGCGGGCAGGGAGGGGCCGGTTGCACAGATAGGGGCCGGTCTTGGGTCATACATGGCTTCTACCTTAAAGCTCTCTGATCGGGATAGGAGGTTAATGGTCATTGCTGGAGCAGGAGGAGGGATAGGCAGTATGTTTCGAGCCCCTTTAGGAGGGGCTTTGTTTGCAGTAGAGGTTTTATACAGAGATGCTGAGTTTGAGTTTGAAGGGATTATGCCAGCGATTATCTCGTCTATTGTTGCCTATTCCGTGTTTTCATCTTTCTTTGGATGGGGAGTTCTTTTTGACACACCTGTTTACCTATTTAGACACCCTCTAGAACTTTTCTTTTATGCTTTTTTTGGTCTTTTATGTGTCATTTTGGGTGCTTTTTATGTAAGGGTTTTTTACGGATTGAGAGATAGATTTTTTAAAAAACTCCCTGTATCAAACTATCTGAAACCCGCTATCGGTGGGCTTATGCTAGGGATAGTGGCGATTTACTTTCCCCAGATTTTAGGAATGGGATATGGTTGGATACAGTTGGCAATATACGGTCAGATGACGATTGGTCTTATGATAATACTTGTTTTTGCAAAAATCTTTGCAACCTCTTTTACGATAAGCTCAGGGGGAAGTGGTGGGGTATTTGCCCCCTCTTTATTCATTGGGGCGATGTTGGGTGGGGCGTTTGGTCAGGCCTCTCATCTGTTATTCCCGAACATTATAAGTCAGCCAACAGCATTTGTGTTGGTAGGCATGGGGGCTTTCTTTGCCGGGGTTGCAAAAGTCCCCATATCGTCTTTAATTATGGTTTCAGAGATGACGGGTAGTTATGGGTTGTTGGTACCTTTGATGCTATCATCATCTATAGCATATTTGTTTAGTAAAAGATGGAACATATACGAAAAACAGGTGTCCGATCGGGTAGACTCACCGGCTCATCTTGGTGACTTTGTCGTTGACATATTAGCAGGGCTAAAGGTTCAGGATGCATTGAACAATAGAAGGAAGATGGTTTTAATACCTCAGAATATGCCTTTAAAAAAGATACTAACATTCATCACGGAAACTTCAAACTCTTATTTTCCCGTTATTGATGAAAGCAAGAAGATGGTTGGTATAATTTCGCTCGATGATATAAGGCATATAATGTTTGAAGAAGGTTTGAGCGAACTGGTTAATGCAAAAGACATGGCCACTTTAGAGGTAATAACAGTAACTCTTGAGGATGATCTGCAAAATGCCCTTAGAAAGTTTACAATAAAGAATATAGAGGAATTACCGGTAGTGGATGTAGAGGATTCAAAGAAGGTAATCGGCATGTTGACCAGACGAGACGTACTTGTTGCATACAATAACGAGCTACTTAAGAGACCATTGAGATCAGTCTTGAAGTAATAAAACCGCAGTTCTGAAGACGAACATTCTTTGAGTTATTCTGTCTAGATAAGTGCTGAATAAGGATATAGCCATGAAACTGACAAGAAAAGATGTAGAGAAGGTGGCAGAATTGGCCAGACTAGAATTCAGTGAGGAAGAAAAGATAATGTTTGCCGGTCAACTGAACACTATACTCGGCTATTTTGACAAGCTAAAAGAACTCGATACCTCAGCGGTTGAAACCACAACCCACGCCAGTGCAATAAGCAATGTGTTGAGGGAAGATAAGGCCGGGCCGTCTATTTCTAGTGAGGAGTCATTATCAAATGCTCCGGATAAAAAGGGTGATTGTTTTCGAGTTCCTATAGTTATAGAGTAATTTAGGAAATGGAGATATGGAGTTATATAGCTATACTTTACATGAATTACAAGAGATGTTAAGAAAGGGAGAGGTTACTTCAAAAGATATTACAATGTCCGTATTCAAAAGGATAAAAGAGGTAGAAGGCTGTATTGGGGCCTTTATCACGTTGATGAAAGAACGTGCTTTAGAACAGGCGGATATGGCAGATATAAGGATCCGAAAAGGAGAGATCGATAGTTTGACAGGTATTCCTATAGCGATAAAGGACAATATGTGTATTCAGGGAGTAAGGACTACCTGTGGCTCAAAGATACTTGAGAATTACGTGCCACCGTATGATGGAACCGTAATCAAAAGGTTGAAGGAACAATCACCGGTTTTTGTGGGCAAGACAAATATGGATGAGTTTGCTATGGGCTCATCTACTGAGGCATCTTACTTTGGTATAACCCATAACCCCTGGGATAGAGAGAGAGTGCCCGGTGGCTCCAGCGGTGGTTCTGCAAGTGCGGTTTGTGCTGATGAGTGCATTGCTGCTCTGGGGTCTGATACTGGAGGATCAATTAGACAGCCTGCAGCATGCTGCGGCATTGTTGGTTTAAAGCCAACATATGGAAGGGTATCCCGTTTTGGGCTTGTCGCTTTTGCATCTTCGCTGGACCAGATCGGTCCAATGACAAAGGATGTAAAGGATTGCGCAATACTTTTAAGTGTCATAAGCGGTTATGACAGCCTCGATTCAACATCTGTCAATAGTAAAGCGGTTGACTATGAAAGAGCCCTTAAGGGCGATATAAAAGACATAAAGATAGGCATCCCCAAGGAATATTTTGAAAAGGGAGGGATTGATAGATGTGTAGAGCGATCCATATTTAATGCAAAAAGTGAGTTGGAGAGATTAGGGGCAACCTTTGTTGAGGTATCATTGCCACATAGTGAGTTTGCAATAGCAACCTATTACCTGATTGCTCCGGCAGAGGCAAGCTCAAACCTGGCCCGTTATGATGGCGTAAAATATGGATACAGGTCTTCAAAAGCAAAGAAATTAAAGGGTATGTATACACGAACCAGGTCCGAGGGGTTTGGGCAAGAGGTGAAGCGAAGGATCATGCTTGGCACCTATGCACTTTCTGCAGGTTATTATGATGCATATTATAAAAAGGCATCTCAGGTAAGGACACTCATAAAAAGAGACTTTGATTATGCCTTTAGAGAATGCGACCTACTGCTTACCCCCACGATTCCAAATCCTGCCTTTAAGATTGGAGAGAAGATAGACGATCCATTACAGATGTATCTTTTTGATGTATTTACTGTTCCGGCAAATCTCACCGGGATTCCTGCGATTTCTGTCCCATGTGGTTTTAGTAAAGAAGGTCTACCTATTGGATTACAGCTTTTGGCAAGGCATTTTGAAGAAGAAATGCTTTTAAAGGTGGCCTATGCCTTTGAACAACACACCTCTTTTCATTTAAAAAAACCGATTATTAAGAAAGAAGAGAGTTGAGAATTTTATTGAGGGTTATAAATTGTAACTCTCTCCTGGTTTCAGGACAATTACATTTACACTGGGCACCTCTTTTTTTGCCAGTTTTACGAACCCAATCGCATCTTGTTCCAGTATGGGGAATGTTTTGTAGTGCATTGGGATAACTTTTTTAGAACCGAGAAGCTTCACAGCCTCAACTGCCTGTATTGGATCCATAGTAAAGCAGCTCCCTATAGGGAGTAAAGCGAGATCAATATTATAGATATTACCCAATGTCCTCATGCTCTCAAAGATGCCGGTATCCCCGGCGTGGTAGAGCGTCTTTCCATCTTCTAATCTGATGATATACCCACTGGGTGCACCTGTTTCAGATGAGTGAAAGGCCTGGGTCATGGTAATAGTGATGCCGTCTATGGTTGTACTCCCACCGATGTTCATACCAATGCCGTTATGAACAACATTCTCCTCGGGTAATGCAAGATCGGTTTTTAGCCTTCCAACCGTCTCCGGTTGTCCTATCAGAGTTGCCCCGGTTTTTTTAGATATGTCCGCAGCATCTGCGCAGTGGTCGAAATGGTCGTGAGTAACCAGGACAATGTCAGCCTTGACCACATCGTCAATTGTAATCGGGCATAATGGATTGCCGGTTATCCAGGGATCGATGAGCAGCTCCTTATTTTTCGAAGTATTAATGGAAAAGAAAGCATGACCTAGCCATTTTATAGTATTATCAGTCATCTTTATACCTCCTTCTATTTGTTTTCCTTCATTTCTTCTCACCTAAGAATATGGTTTCAACTTTTCCTCCCTGTCCATCAATACATAGGAGTCTGTTTCGCAGTAGCTTCCCCTCCCCAAGAATGATTTTAATCGCTTCTTGAACTTGCCAGGATGCTATCATTGCAGGGGTGGTACTGAGGGTGCCAAGCTCGGTTTCGATCCCGGAACCGGGAGAGTTGTCTGGAAAGCCGTAGATACCTTCTAACCCTTTATCTTTCGGAAATATAGTTAAGACCTGTCCAAATAACCCTGCAACTGCACCATGAATCAACGGGATACCGATCTTTTTTGTGGCATTTTCCAGGTGTAAACGTGAAGGTATGTTATCAAGGGCGTCGATTGCAAGATCCGCATCTTTTATAATATCAAAAACATTGTCTTCTTTTATGGGTGTAGAATATGCGGTTACATCTATCCCCCGATTTATACTCTTTATTCTTTTAACCGCAACTTCCGTCTTAGAAAAGCCCAAGTTATTCTCATGACAGAGGATTTGTCTGTTTAGATTGCTCTCTTCAAAGACATCACCATCAACGATCACCATTTGACCGATTCCCGCCCTGGCCAGGAGTTCTATAATCATACCTCCCAGTCCGCCAAGGCCGATTATCGCCACCTTTGATTTTAATAATTTAACCTGTCCCAAAAGACCTATGGAACCTATGTTTCGTTGATAACGCTGAGGCAAAATCCCATTTTCTAAAGCAAAGATTTCAGCCTCTTTAATCTTAAAGTTGTATTTTTCGGCAAAGTTTTTTAGGGATAACAGAGAGATCTTTGTGTGCTCTTTGCCATCAGGGGTTTTGATAACCTCGGCTAAATTTTTTAGTTCGTCTATTGTTTTATTTTTCATGCCTTCGAAACATACTTTAATCGTAACAGTTTAGCTTTTTGAAATTTTAGTGTCCCTCTCGGGGATGGTTGAAACCCCTCGCGTTTAGGCGAAGCAAGTTTTACGTTGTCGCCAGGCGACTTGTCATTCCGGCCATAGAGCCGGAATCCAGGGAATAAGATTCTTGGGACTTCTGGATGCCGGATCGAGTCCGGCATGAC
>JAUXFK010000149.1 GCA_030623035.1 Deltaproteobacteria bacterium
GCAAATTACTTGCTCATGGGCAATGAGGCCATTGCTCGTGGTGCATTAGAGGGAGGGGTAAATGTTGCAACCGGATATCCCGGCACCCCTTCTTCGGAAATTATAGAGTGTCTCTCTAAAGTATCGAAGGAGATGTGTCTCTATGTAGAATGGTCGGCAAATGAAAAAGTAGCATTGGAAGTAGCGGCTGCTGCATCTTTTTCGGGTCTTAGATCACTTTGTGTAATGAAACAAAACGGGGTGAATGTCGGCTCTGATTTTTTATTACATCTGTCCGGTTCAGGAACCAGAGGCGGTATGGTACTGGTACCCTGTGAAGATCCTGGGGCACTTTCCAGTGTTAATGAGGGTGAGGCCCGCTATTTCGCTAAATTACTTGAGATTCCCCTTCTGGAACCCGGTGATTTCCAGGAGGCAAAAGATATGACAAGATGGGCATTTGAGCTGTCAGAAGATATCAGAAATCTGGTGATGCTCCGTAGTGTAACCCGTCTTTCCCACGCAAGTGGGAATGTAAGGTTTGGAAACCTTATGAGAAGCGATACACGTGCCGAGTTCAAGTATGATGGTTTCATACTTGACCCCATGGAGGGTATGGTCATGAGTGCTCCTGTTGAGTACAAGCATACTCTGCAACAGGAAAAGTTAAAGAGGGCAAAAGAACTGTTTGAAGATAGTCCGTTTAACAGGTATACCGGCCCGGAAAAACCGGAACTTTTAATCATCACTTGCAGTGCATGTAACCTTTACTGCCAGGAGGCCATCAAGATACTCGGTGTAGAAGATAAAGTGGGCTTATTAAAGATGGGAACAACATGGCCGTTACCACCTAAACTTATCAAGAGACACCTGTCCAAAACAGATAAGATACTCATCGTTGAAGAGGTACTGCCTTTTATGGAGGAGAATGTTAAGGTGCTTGCATTGGAGATGGCCTCTGAGATTGGGTTAAAGAAGTTTTATGGAAAGAATGACGGTACACTTAAAATGGTTGGAGAATTAAACCCTGATCTGATAGTTGATGCCATTACAAAGATATTGGGTATAGATTATAAAGGCATATCGGATGAGTATGTAAAGAAGGCCCAGGAAATCGTACCGACCGCAGCACCACCAAGGGAGTTAACCTTCTGTCCAGGCTGTCCCCATAGAAGCTCCTACTGGAGTATTCACAATGCACTTCAACTCGATGGTCGTAAGGGTTTTGTATGTGGTGATATTGGATGCTACAGCCTGGCAATGTTACCTTGCGGATTCAGTACGATAAAGACCGTTCATTCCATGGGATCCGGGACAGGCGTTGCAAGCGGTTTCGGTAAGTTGGGTCAATTTGGTTTTGATCAATCCATACTCGCAGTCTGTGGGGACTCTACCTTCTTCCATACTGCAATGCCGGCCCTTGTTAATGCAGTACATCATAAATCCGACTTCACTCTTTTAATATTGGACAATAGCGGTACTGCCATGACAGGGTTTCAACCCCACCCGGGTCTGCATGTTAATGCTATGGGCGAGGAGGTGCCTGGTATAGATATTGCTGAGGTATGCAGAGCGATTGGCGCAAAAGTAGAAGTTAGAGATCCATTTGACTTAGACGAGACACAAAAGACACTCCTTCAGCTTATGGAGGATAAAGATGGCGTTAAAGTCCTTGTACTGCGTCAGATTTGTGCCTTAAGTCCTGAAAAGAAGCATAAAAAGAAATACGAGATGTCGATTGATGAAGAAATCTGCCTCGGGGAAAACTGTGGATGTAATCGGTTGTGTTCTCGTATATTCCGTTGTCCAGGGCTTGAATGGGACAAAGAAAAAATGGTTGCAAGGATTGATGACGTGATATGTGCAGGCTGTGGTGTTTGTGCGGATATCTGTCCTGCAGGTGCGATAAAGAGAAAGGAGGCAGCATAGATGATGGCAAATACGAAACTATCAAAGGATCCGTATAATATAATCATCACTGGAGTGGGCGGCCAGGGAAATGTCATGGCATCGAGGATACTGGCAAATATGCTGGTACAAAAAGGATATTATGTAACCATAGGCGAAAGCTTCGGAGCATCCCAGAGAGGCGGGTCTGTAATGAGTCACCTCAGGGTCTCCGAGGGGTCATATTGGAGCCCTCAAATACCCAGAGGCATGGCAGATGTTGTTATAGCGCTGGAGCCTACAGAGGGACTCAGGGTTTTGATGGATTATGGTAACCCCCAGGTCAAGATATTGAGTAACACCCGTCCGGTTCGTCCACCGGTTGTTATTGCCGGGGATATGGGCTATCCTTCTTTAGAGGAGATTAAAAAGATAGCTTTGGAACTGGCATCGGATGTATGGTTTATAGATGCCACAGAAAAAGCTGTAAAGATGGGCAACCCCATCTTAGGAAACATTATTATGCTTGGAGCACTATCCGGCGTTACGAATTTGCCCCTTGATAAGGGAGACTTTAAAGAGGTTATCTCAAAGAGTATGGCCGGCGATAAGATTGACATCAATCTAAAGGCCTATGATCTGGGTGAGCAGATCGTAAAACAGGCTTGAGATCAGGTGGCAGATATTTTAACCCTTTATTGAGGAGATCGAGATGAAGCAAATCTATTTCAGGCGATTCTTTATTGTGATGGTTGGCCTGTCTTTTTTCTTATTACACAAGTCCGTCTTTGCCGAAAAGAACAATGAACCTCTGCCACTTGCTTCCCACTTTAGCAAAGAGTATAAGGATGACCTGAAGGGGCTCCTTGAGAGGCGTTATATTCGGGTTTTAACCACTTTTAACAAAACCAATTTCTTTCTTTCCGAAGGCAGAACTTATGGCTTTGAGTTCTCTCTTTTAAAAGATTACGAGAAATTCCTGAACGAGAAAGTCAGGCGAGACGATATGAAGATCATTTTGGAGTTTATCCCGGTTTCCAGAGATCAACTGATCCCAAAACTGGTTAACGGACTGGGTGATATTGCTGCAGCCGGCCTCACCATAACTCCAAAACGGCTCGAAGTAGTGAATTTTACTGATCCTTATCTGTCTAATATCGACGAGATAATCGTAGCAAATAAACGTGTAAAGGGAGTAAAAAACCTTGAGGATCTCTCTGGTCGCAGGATATTTGTAAGGGAAAGCAGTAGTTACTACAGAAGCCTTCTTTCATTAAATAAAAAATTTTTGAAAAAGGGAATGCGGCCCGTTCAAATCGTAAACGTCGATGAAAATCTGGAAACAGAAGACATATTAGAGCTTGTCAATTCCGGAGCAATAGAGATAACCGTATCGGACAGTCATATCGCCACGATATGGTCTAAGATGTTCAAAGATTTGCAAATGCTTGGGCATATGAAAGTTCGCACAGGAAGCAGGATTGCATGGATGGTTCGAAAGAACAACCCCGATTTGAAAGAGAGTCTTAACAGCTTTTTAAAGACTCATAAAAAGGGAACGCTCCTTGGAAATATTTACTTCAATCGATACTATAAGAATACAAAATGGACAAAAAATCCCACTACTTCACAGGAACATAAGAAACTAAACACATACAAGAGCCTATTTCAGAAGTATGCTTCGCAATATGGACTCGACTGGATGTTGATAATGGCTCTGGCCTATCAGGAATCAGGGTTGGACAACAACAAGAAAAGCCCTTCCGGCGCTATTGGTATTATGCAGGTGTTACCCAGTACAGCCGCAGATAAAAATGTTGGTATCCGGAATGTTCAGCTTTTGGAAAACAATATTCATGCCGGGATTAAGTATCTTGCGTTTCTTAGAAACCGATACTTTAACGACGATAAAATGCGAGACAGAGACAGGGTTCGTTTTACACTCGCATCCTACAATGCCGGGCCTGCCAAGATCAAAAGAACGAGAAAACTGGCTTTGAAAATGGGACTGGATTCAAACAGGTGGTTCAGAAATGTAGAGATGGCTGCCTTGAAAATCATTGGCCAGGAGACAGTTCGCTATGTAAGTAATATCAACAAGTACTATATTCTGTTCAAATTCGCCTTTAAAGATGAGGAAGTACGTAGATTAGAAAAAGAGAAAGTCCAAAGTAATTAAAAAGCCAAAGGCCCTTCATACTACAGCGACACTTTCGGATAATCCCGCTAATAGCCTGTTTGAGAAACCCCTATTCCCCCCTTAGGCACATATGGGAAATGTTGATGTCTCAATAAGTAAAATTAGAAGTAATGAATTGTCTTAATGAATTTTGATATAATTGATGAAATTACGTAGATTGAAACGATTGCTAAGGGTTCAGGGATTCGGGAACTTAACCGTTTGAGAAAGTTTTACGGTGTTGGGAAATGGAAGAAAATGAAAGGTATTGACCATATCCGACTTTCATCTGGAAAAGTTAAATTAGCCGAGTTACATTGGTATGAGGCTCATGGTATTGGCAAAAAAGAAATTAAACGTAAAAGGTATTTGGAGTAAACCATGCAAGAATCAAAACAAAGTTTGCCGGAGTTTGTGGTTTGCATAAATAATTCGGATTATCCTGCATCCTTAGAGCTACATAAAATTTATCGTGTACTTGCTGATAAAGATGCTACAGAGGAGGGAGACATCCGTATTATTGATGAGAGTGGAGAGGACTATTTATACCCCTCCTTATATTTTGTGCCTATTCAAGTTCCTCAAACAGTTGAAAAGTCTTTACTTCGAGCGTCCTAATTAAAAATCTGTGCCGAACATCAGCTTTGAGAAGGATGCTCATTTTGCTACGCTTCATTCGCACCTCTCAAGCTGGTCGTTATGCGTGAAAATTGATACTGCTATGGATGTGTTTCTTGATGTACATGGACGACAAATTCGCTTATCGGCTGAACGTAAGTATCATTTGGAGTCCGAACACCCTGAGATGGCAAACCAGATTGATCGTATTGCATTGACGTTACGTGAGCCGGACCAAATAATCAGATCAAAAACAGATAATGAGGTTGAATTACACTATAGGTTTTTCGATATTACCCCAGTAACAAGAAAGCATCTTTGTGTTGTAGTCAAGGCTGCCACCTCTGATCTGTTCATTATCAATCACAGCATATTTTACTGACAGTGTGAAAAAAGGAGAGGTCTTATGGAAGAGGAGATAAGTGCATGGTATGATCAGGAAGGCGATTACTTAGAGGTGATTTTTAGCCGAAAGAAGGGATTTTTTCGAGAGACAGAGAACGACGCTGTAATGGAAAAGGTTGATGAAGAGGGAAATATATTAGGGTTTTCAATCTTGAAGGTAAGTGCTCTGAGCGGTCAACAGCCTCTTTCCGTCGCATTGAGGAGGCAGACCGCATAACCACCGTATCCATGCCGACCCGCTGGCAGCAAGGTCGCCTTGAAGTTAGGAGAGAAGAATAAAGGGTCAGCCCGTTGACATAGGACATATTTTGTTGAGTCGTAAAACGTGGACTTTTCTTGAAACTTGTTAAAAGATGCCCGCAACGACAGATAACAGAGTGCTTGAGGTTAATACCCAAAGGCTACCCATTAATGAAGACAAGGTTGTGTTTTAATCAAATAAAGAAAGAGGGTTATCCATGACTATCGCTAAACAGCAAATCTTTGAACTAATAAGAGACCTGCCAGAGGAAGTAGATATTGATGAAATTATATATCGCCTTTACCTCAGGCAGAAACTTGAGGTTGCTGAAAAAGATGTCCGTGAGGGTAGATTAGTTTCGCACGAAGAAGTTATTAAGGAGACTTCTAAGTGGTTCGGAAAATAGAATGGACAAAACGAGCACTTAACCCAAGTTCATGAAAAAATGGTGAAAAACAGTGTTTTTAGACCAAATTTTACTGCCCTCAAAAATATAAGTTCTTTAATATCAATAAGTTAGTGTTTTAACCCTTTCGGGATGCTGTTTGTAGTGTCAAAATATACAAATACAGCTTAACTACAACATATTTTCCTGATATATTTGTGAACAGTTGTCTACTCAAGCAAGAAATACAACTACCATAAAAAGAAAAGACGGCAAAATGATTCACACAAGAAAATCTACGATGCCCTGAACCTGCTTTATCCACCTGGAAAAACGGTAAAAACTATTTTGTAAAAGTTAAATCTGTAGTGCCAAAATACGACCTTTAGCAAATGTAAGTTATTGATTTTAATAGAAGTTTTTTCTGATATTATGAACTTGGGCTAAGAATAATATCAGTGATTTCTTTATATTTAAACCTGTCTGCGTTCATCTGTGGCTGAATAGTTGCGTCTGAAATAGTTAATAATGGAGATACTGAATTGAATGGTGATATACTGTTCTTTCTTTACACTCACTTGGATGCGAGTTTTACACGGATTAAAATTTGATTGCCGCTTTTTGCGACTCTTTTCAAAAAGCGAAACTGTTACAAGATATCTAAGGGATTAATGCGAATGAGGATGGGAATTTCTGTCTTTGTGTTCTTCTTTTAGATGGTGTTCCTCTCCTGATGCATTTATAGGATCAACATGAATCGTTGCGCTGGAAAGATAGCGCAAAGAATGCAAGAGGCGGTGTTCTACATCCATTGCAATCCGATGTCCACTTTCAACAGATATCTCCGGATTAACAGCGATATTTATCTCTGCAACAATCCGATGGCCTAACCATCTTACACGGACTTGTGTCACATCTTTAACACCAGGGGTTGCACTGGCGATTCCTTTGACATCATCGATAACCTCCGGGGAAACCCCATCGAGTAAACGTGTGAATACTAACTTGCCGGATTTCCAGGCAATTCGCAAGATCGCTGCACTAATAACAAGACCGACAAAAGGGTCAGACAAAGGGTACCCCATCCATACCCCAATGGCACCAAAGAAGACAGCGAGACTGGAAAGACCATCTATACGGGCATGATAGCCATCTGCTACAAGCGCAATACTGCCAATCTCTTTACCTATCCTGATACGAAATAAAGCCACAATCTCATTGCCCAAAAAACCCACTATTGAAGCAACGATTACCGCCCAGATATGCTCGACTTCCCGTGGGTGATGCAGACGGTCAAAAGATTCATAGCCGGCGAAAAAGGCGCTGAATAATATTATTAAGACAATAACTATACCTGCCAAGTCTTCAACGCGACCATAGCCATAAGTAAACCGCTGTGTGGGTTTCCATGTTGCCAACCTAAATGCAATCCATAACGGTATAGCAGTAGCGGCGTCACCCAGGTTATGAATCGTATCTGCAAACAGTGCCATACTCCCTGAAAACACTACGACGATCGCTTGAAACAGGGTTGTTGCGATCAATCCCAAGAATGACACCTTGACAGCCCAAATGCCCCGCTGGGTTGTAAAGAGAGATGGATCTGTGGCACCGTGAGAATGCCCGTGGGATATATTAAGATGGCTTTTTGTCTGCATCTGCTCTTTTCGTAACAGTTTAGCTTTTTTAAATTTTAGTTGCGAAGGCGGTGGTCAAATTTTAACGCGTGCAACTGTTTGAACATCTTAGTGAGCTTTAAGAAAGAACA
>JAUXFK010000142.1 GCA_030623035.1 Deltaproteobacteria bacterium
CAGGTGAAAACCGGAGTCCAGATGATCCGCAACTGCTTGAAAACACTGGATTCCGGCTTTCGCCGGAATGACGGGAAATGGTATTTATTGACTTTTTACGAGTCCATCACCGTTGAAGCAACTAAAATTTCAAAAAGCTAAACTGTTACTACCTATTGAATTCTTTACATTACGACCGACAGGTTGGGTTTTTAATGACTGCTCAAAGGGGTTTTTATTTACCATTTTTCAATAGTAACTCGATAGTCTAAAGTTCTCTCGTCATGCCGGACTTGATCCGGCATCCAGAAGTCATATCATACTGATAATATTCTGGATTCCTGCTTTCGCAGGAATGACGGAACATAGTTTGTGATTCTAATAATTTCAACAAGTTAGAAGAACTTTGGACTGTCCAGATAGTAACAAACAAAGTAGCTATTAAAAAAGGGGTTGACTTGATTGAAAAGAGGTTGAACTCATTGTCAATATGGTCTTTTGATGGCCTCTTGAAATACAAAGGGATATGCCATTTCGTATCCGGTAGGATGGGGGGGGCGAGTCACCCGCCATTTCATTCTCTCAATCTGGGATTTCATGTTGGGGATAATCAACAAACGGTCATTAAAAACAGACGTCGTCTTGCATGCGCATTGGGCATTCCCTTAAGTTGCTTCACTTTTGCAAAACAGATCCATAAAGGTGGGGTAAAGATCATTACAGAAAAACTTCGTGGAGCCGGTTCAGTTGAGCAAGGAAAGACGATAGATGGAGCGGACGCCCTGGTGAGTAATGTGCCGAATATTTGTTTGGTCGTTCTTATAGCAGACTGTGTCCCTGTTCTGTTCTATGATCCTGTAAAGAATGTTGCAGGGGTTGCACATGCAGGATGGAGAGGTACACTGAGGCAAATAGTCAAAAACACGATAGGTGTATTTCAGGAAGGGTTCGGTTCTTTATCTAGAGATATCATTGTTGGGATAGGACCTTCTATCGGGCCTTGTTGTTATGAGGTGGGTCAGGAAGTGATTGCCCAAGTTGAAGAAGCCTTCCCTTCAAAAGAGATATATATTGATAGAGTAACGAAAGAGGGAAAAGGTTTCTTTGATCTTTGGGAGGCAAACAAGGCACAGCTTATAGGTGCAGGTATACCTGAAAGGAATATAGAAGTAGCCAAAATATGCACGCATTGCAGCCACGATTCGTTTTTCTCACATCGATTCCAAAAAGGAAGAACCGGAAGATTTGGAGCAGGGATTATGATTCAGGGGGGATAATATTTTTCCCCTGAATTTCCCTGAGTGAGGAGACGATCCGGGGAAGGATCTCGCCCGTCTTTCCCTCGAGGAATAGATCGCATCGCCCGGTCAGGGCACTTTGTTGTGGATTTATCTCTATCAACTTGGCCCCTCCTGATTGGGCTACGCCAGGCAAAGAAGCTGCCGGGTAGACTACCCCCGATGTACCCAAAATCAACATGAGATCACAGGCCTTGGCCTCGGCCATCGCTTCAGGGAGGTCCTGAACGGGTTCCCCAAATGCTACAGCATCTGGACGGGCACTTCCACCACAAGAACAGGAAGGAAGATTGGATGCGATCTCTTCCAGGGAGAACCGCGTCATCTTATTTATCAACTCTTCAAGCATCTTGAAATACGGTTCTCGTCCCATTATCTCCTTCTTATTACATTTCAGACAGCGGAGCCGGTAGAGGTTTCCATGCATCTCGAATACCTGTGAACTGCCGGCCTCTCGATGAAGGTTGTCAACGTTCTGGGTAATGACTGCTCTCAGATAGCCCATTTCCTCCAGGTCAACCAAAGCCCGATGGCCAGGATTGGGTTTGGCCTTTTTGATGCCCTCTAAGAACCCCATCAAAATCTGCGGTGCATCTTCGGGGTGATTGGTCATTACTGCCAATATCCCCCCGGAGCTTCCTTCCGGGTATCGGTCCCACAACCCACCTGCGTCCCTGTAGGTGGATATCCCGCTCTCTGCCGAGACCCCAGCCCCACTTAGGGCTGTGACTCGTTTGCATCCTGAGATAAGTCGAGCTGCCTTATCGATCATTTCGTGACTAATCATAATATCTTTTCCCCCTTAAAAAGAGCCTAAAACCCTCTGTTTCGATCAGTAGCTTGCTTGGTCTGCCCTGAAAAATGAGAAATCTCCTTTAGAACAACCATGAGCGGGATTTTTGGGGCACCCATCTTGACGAAGCGAGGGGCGAGTTTCTGAAAATGCCTAAGCGAGTTGTAAATGGGTCAAAAGACTGCTCTAGGCTGCAGAAAAGGGAATTTTTCAGGACGAACTATTTTTTATAATTAATTAATACAATAATGACTTCTGTTTGTCAATCAAACAGTCTGTAGAGTCAGGGAAACGTCAAAGTCGTCTAAAACTTCGTCGATTTCAGGCTGATTCATCGTTGTTCACATAAGGCCTATTGTTGTAACAATGAATGATAATGAAATGATAAGAACTTGCTTTTTCCGCAAGAGTGAATATACAAGAATTACCATTGTGTGTCAAGGGAGAAGTGTCCACAATATATGTGGTTCTTGGGTTCGGCTATGGCGGGGGAGGGCTTGTGAGGGGTGTCAAGGGCATGGAGGGATATCTTTACAGCGAGAACAGGTTTAAAATTAGGAGGCATAGTCCTCAATGGGATAATCTGGATCTGTGTACAGATAATCATCACAGGGCGGTACCTGAGAATCTGAATAATCTACGTGGACAGTTGGTGGTGACGACTGGGCCTTTGGTGGGGGTCTTTGCTTAACATTGCCCAGTTTTTGCGGTGCTCCTTTGATGATTTGTCCGGCTCTAGAATGTAAAGTAAAAACGCATCTCGGTTTACCTTCTTCCGTTTGCCCTGTACGATAGACACAGTTTTGAGAATGATATTGAGATCCCCTGTTGATCGATTTCTTCTTTTGAGCAATAAATGACGACTCAACCACTCATACTAAAACGGATACTGCAAAACCTCATAGGGATCATAGCTTACGTCATTTGCCACTCGAATGACTCCCAATATCTCTCCTAAGGTTGCTTTTTTCTTTAATGATTCCATGACCAAAGGTACCAGATTATGTCCATCAGCTTTACAGGCTTCCGCTCTCAAATCTTCCAAAGCATCCTTTAATTTTTTTTTGTCTCTTGTTTCCTTCAGCTTTTTGATTTCGTTTTCCCGTTCCTTTGAAGTGGCAATCTGCTCTTCAAGGGCTCTGTCTCTTCCCACCTCAATGGGCACCTCCTCCTCTTTTGAAACGACAAATTCATTCATCCCCACTATGATTCTCTTCTTCTCTTCTATCTCCTTCTGCTCTTTGATGAGTTCCTTTTCCAGCTCAGTACCGATCCAGCCCGATTCCGTGGCTTTTATGGCACCGCCCATCTCATCTATCTCATTGATTATCTTAAACATCTCGTCTTCCATCTTACTGGTTAGGGACTCGATGAAATATGACCCACCCAATGGATCCGCCACACTGGCTACTCTGGATTCATATGCGAGTATATTGTGGATATTCAGAGATGTGAGGGCGGAATGCTCAGTGAGGAGATAATATCCTTCATCGTACCCTGCAGGATCAAAGGATTGAAGACCACCCAATACACATGCTAATGATTGGAGGGTGATCCTTGCAACATTGTTTACGGGTTGTTGCACTGTGAGAGAGTTGCCTGAGGTGTGGACAGACAAGTAAAGTCTGCAAGCTGCCGGATTCTTTGCTCCGAATTTCTCTTTCATCAATTTAGCCCATACCTTTCTGGCAGCCCTGAATTTACATATCTCTTCAAAAAAGTCTATATCACATGCACACCCGACTACACTTACCCTAGGAGCAAATTCATCTATATCATATCCCCTATCTATCATCCTCCGGATGTATTCCTCCATGATTGCAAGGGTAAAGGCCATTTCCTGAACAGCATTTGCTCCTTTTTCGTGCATGTCATACGCATTGGGGGCTATTGGATGCCATCTTGGAGTATTTTCTATAGAATATTCTATGATGTCGGTCGCCAATTTTACCGAAAGGTCCAATGGCTTCGCATTGGTCTCATACATGGTATAAATGAGATGAATCGGTTCGTTTAGGATAGAACCACTGATCTTCTTCAAGTCATACCCCATGTCCATTGCATAGGCGACAAATGCAGAATATACAACCAAGGTCCCCATGGTGGCATTGTTGAATGAGACACTTACATCTTCCAATGATATCCCGTCAAACAGGTCATACATATCTTGTAAATAAACAATAGAAACTCCGCTGACCCCTGCATATCCCTCAGCGAGCGGATGGTCCGGATCAATCCCATGATGAGTCAGGATATCGGGAAAACAGTACAATCCTGACGCGCCCTTTTCCAACAGATACTTATATCTCTCATTGGTGTCTGCCGTGGAACCCAGGCCGGTAAACACTCTTCTCGTCCACAATTTCCCCCGATACATATTGTTCCAGATACCCCTGGTGAATGGGTATTCTCCCGGTGTTGCAACTTCATTCTGATAATCAATGTCTTCTAAATCTTTGGGACCATATACGTCCTTCACAGGGATACCGGATGACGTTTCCGTAATAGGACAAGCGTCGAAACGCCGGGTTGATTTGATCTTTTCATTGCTTTTCATTTTTTTCTCCTTTCTGGAATGTAAATTATCCATTCATGGGAGCGATATAATTGGGATTTACACAAAACGAGTTAAAATGACCACCTGAAAAAACCCAACTACGGAGATAAATGTCAGGCTTTTCAAGCAGGAACCGGTCAGTGCATTGGCTTCATCCAATCGGTTATGGGAATAAAATAGCCTTTTTCGACATCAGCTTTGTAAAATTTCCCCGAATCAGTGGCTTTGCGTTTCTTCGGTCCATAAGCATGATAAGAACTTGCTTTTTCCGCAAGAGGAATATAACAAGCATTGCCATTGTGTGTCAAGGGAGAAGTGTCCACAACATATGTGGTTCTTGGGTTCGGCTATGGCTGGAGGGCTTGTGAGGGGTGTCGAGGGCATGGATGTCCCCTAATCCTACCACCCCTTATAGTGATGGGATCTGGAGATCAATCCCAAGGCATAAGAATCTCCCCTTCCTCATCCTTATATCGCCTTTTCTTGATCAAGAACCTTATGAATCCGTATATCGTCATCAATGCCGCAAGGAAGAAAATGCCCTGATAAAGGTTAGTAGTAAGATAAGTGATCCAGGTAGTCCTCGTTCTAAGATGGCTGTGCCATGTTTTTTCGAGTTCGTCAAGAGGGATTGAAAGGCTTTTCAGGACAGCTGTGTCCACCTCATAACCGTCTCTCAGGTACTTGAGTATATTCAGGATTGCATCTCTACCGAATTTACCGCTGATATACTCTACGAAACTCTTGCTCTCCTCATAGGCCAACAATAGAGACTTTTTGTCTTTGGGGAACCCATCTGTCAACTCATCGATAGTCAGGTAATTGTTTGACAAGATAGCCTCATTGAGAAATGATCGTCTTCCATCCATTATTATCTCTGCTATACCCTCGCTCACCCACTGAGAGATCCCTTCATCGAGCCATTTGGGCAGGTTTGTCCTTTGGATATAATGATGAAGCAGGAGATGACATAATTCGTGTTTCAGGGTTGTCCCAATGGCAAAGGGGCGTGTCCTCATCTTTGGGTAATCGATCACGATGAGGTTTCTTTGAGGTATAGCAACCGCGACAACGAGGTCACTACCAGCAATCTTCTGAAATGTATCTTTGTTGTTGAGAAGAAGAATCGTCGGTTTGAAATTCAGTTTCCACCTTAAGACTTCCTCCAGTTCCTTCTTAACCCCAGGATAGATATCTGCAACCTCTTCTGCAGCACTCCTTAGTGGCTCCTCGAAGAGAATAACAACCTCACTCGTCTCAATGACATTTCTTTGCTGTGGATTACCAGTTTGGAAAAGGATAATGAAAAGAACGAATAGGGGAGGAAAGATAGATGACATAATAAAACACACCAATATTCCATTCGCAAATGATAAGAACTTGCTTTTTCAGCAAGAGGAATATACAAGAATTGCCATTGTGTGTCAAGGGAGAAGTGCCCACAACATATGTGGTTCTTGGGTTTGGCTATGGCGAGAGGGATATTTTATTTCCTCGTCTTTAATAAAGTTTAGGCATATAATATAGTTTATTATATAAGTTTATGTATAGATTTTCTGTAACAGTTTAGCTTTTTGAAAAGAGTCGCAAGAAGCGGCAATCAAATTTTAATCCGTGTAAAACTCGCATCTTTCCCCCTGTTCTTTCTTAACGCTCAGTTAGACTCAAATAGTACACGCATTAAAATTTGACCGTCGTTGAAGCTTGATGATAGCTTTCTATTTCATGGCGCTAAAATGATACGATTTTATAAAGCTTCACCCCTGGAATCTGTTCGAAGTGCTTATCCAGGGTAAAGATCTGGAGGTTATGTTCGATGGCGAGGGCGGCGATGGCAACGTCTGTTAAAGGAAGATTAATGCCTTTTCTCCGCAAAGACAATGAGAGATTTCCTGCCTCTATCCATACGTCTGTAGTTATTTCGAGCATATTGACCGCTGTAATTAATTCAACAAGATACTTCCCCTCTTTCAGGTTTTTCAGTCCTTGTAATAGTTCGGCAATGATGATACCTGTAGAAAACACACGATCCCATTCCAAAAGCCTTGTGGTCTCACTGCCATATTCTTCGTTGCCTTTCAGGAACTCAATGAAAACCGAGGTATCAACGATTACGCCATGTTCTGTCATTTTCCTTCATCTCCTCAATCTCAAGATTTTCGAGTTCTTCAGTAAGATCTTCGATCTGTATTTTCCCTCTGAGGGCAATAAGTTCCCTAATCTTCCTTTGCCTGACATACTCACTCATGGCAGTGGTAATAGCCTTTGTCTTAGATTTTTCACCTGTGATTTTTTGCACCTCGGAGAGGAGATCGTCAGGTATGTTTAATGTTGCACGCATAATATGCACCTCCTTAATATGATTTGATTATATGCAGAATATTTTAATTTGTCAAGAGATGATTAATCACAAAAACTATGCCGAACAGTATTGGCTCTGTTCCTCTTTATGGTTCCCTTTTAAAAAATAATTTGCAACATTGCAAAGATTTTATTATTGTCTTAAAGTAGTTATACTCTTCTTAGATTTTGTCATTTCTTTATATAATTCATATTTTTT
Source organism: Deltaproteobacteria bacterium (assembly GCA_030623035.1). GTDB lineage: Bacteria > Desulfobacterota > UBA8473 > UBA8473 > UBA8473 > JAUXFK01. The sequence goes on from JAUXFK010000142.1 coordinate 7,188, forward strand.
TTAAAGAATTAAAATATTTTTGAATTCCATTAGTAATTATAATTTTATCCATCCGGGATAATCGGGTGCATTATGTAGACACAGGAAACCCTGATACAGTGACTGGCCATAATTTTTCCCAGGAGTATCTTGACTATGACATCAGCCGTCAGATCGAGCTGGAAAGCTACGGCTACCGTTTTTTGCGCCTGGACAAGTTTAACCTTCGACCCGAGGAGAAAGGCGAAACAAAGACGGATGTTTTGGATAGATTTCATGGGAGTAAAAGCATGGTGGAGGGTTATCAAATGAATGATTCCTTAGAAAAGGCAATAAAAATTATTGTCAAAGTGGCCGAACCTGACAAGATTATCCTCTTTGGGTCACATGCAAGAGGTAATGATAAAACAGGGAGCGATTTTGACCTTCTTGTTTTGAAAAGAGGTGTAAAAAAACAGCGTTCATTAACTC
>JAUXFK010000220.1 GCA_030623035.1 Deltaproteobacteria bacterium
ACTGAATTGAATAGTGATATACTGTTCTTTCTTTATGCTCACTTGGATGCGAGTTTTACACGGATTAAAATTTGATTGCCGATCCTTGCAACTCTTTTCAAAAAGCTAAACTCTTACCAAATTTTCATTATAAAAAAAGGTTTGACTAACTTTTTTTTAAAATATATACTGCATAAAATTTGATGTTAAATGCGGATAGGGGAGTATAATTCTCAAGTTTTAAAGGGAGGTAAATAAATGCAATTTATTATGAAAAAGTTGCTTGTTTTAACCTTGATATTGTCTTTTGTCGCTATCATATCACCTGTCTATATCCAGGCAGAAGAAGAGAGTGCCAAATTAGAGAAGGTCAATATCAATACGGCATCATTGGATGAACTGACAAATATAAAAGGGATCGGGCCTGCGTATGCCCAGGGGATTATTGACTATAGAGAAGCAAATGGTCCTTTTGAAAAACCTGAAGACATAACGAATGTCAAAGGAATCGGGCCTAAAACCTTAGAGTGTATCAAAGATATCATTACAGTCAAATAAAGACTGCAAATAACCAAATAACCTAAAGAGTAGCAGAGCTACAGGTAATCTTCATTAAATATAAACTCCCTTATCCGCCTTTTAACTTCTCAAACCACTTTCTTTCAACTTTTAGTGCATAAGAAGGCACTGTATTGACTTTTCCAAAAAGTGACGCATAGACGGTAATCATCGAGGCCTTTTCCACGATCTCACAGGAGAGCAAGGCACTTTTTAAGTCTTTTCCAACACCTATCATTCCATGATTGGCAAGAAGCACGGCATTCTTTTCTCCCAATGCCTTTACGGTATTTACTGCTAATTGTTGAGTGCCTGGAATGGCATATTCAGCCAATTCAATTTCGCCACCTACATAAACCATTAATTCGTCTACAACAGGGGGAACCCTATTACCCGTGGCTGCAATGGCACAGGCAAAGACCGAATGGGTATGGATTATAGCTGAAATGTCTTTGCGAATCCTGTATATCTCTAAATGCATGGGAAGTTCTATGGATGGTTCCAATCCTCCCTCAATTACTTTACCTGTATAGTCTACCAAAACGATGTCATCATCACTCAATAAGTTGTAATCCATGCTCCTTGGTGTGATAGCTATCATGCTATGTCCGGAAACCCTGGTACTACAGTTACCCATAGTTCCAAGCACAAGCCCTCTCTTTAATATTTCCAGACTTATAAGTCGAACATCTTCTTTTATTTTCTTTATTATTTCCATCTTGTATTTCCTTCTCAATTAAAGAAAGGGGGGGGTATGCCCTATCTATTTAAACATTAAACGAATTTTAACAGAAAGTAAAGGGGAAACCTCCAATGATTGCCTTTGCTGTGACCGATTATTTTGCTGAGGGAAGTCAATAAGCGATTAAGGCAATAAGTAGTTGAGTTTACTGGTAGAAGGAGAAATAAAGAAGTGGGAGTGGTGATTTTTCTAGGGTAAGATGTCTTGGTCAGTAAAGTTTTAGTTAAACTCCAGTGAAAAAAGTATTGACAATAAATCGATTATAGTATTATAATATAGAATTATATCGCGGGGTGGAGCAGTCTGGTAGCTCGTCGGGCTCATAACCCGAAGGTCGCTAGTTCAAATCTAGCCCCCGCTACCAAGAAAATCAAAGGGTTAGCCAATTGCAGCTAACCCTTTTTATTTTCGAAACCTCTCTTTTTTACCAATGCTTCAAAGCTCATGCTCACTTATTCCTTTTTTTAACACATGGTTTTACTCACATTGCCGACTGAAACTTCGCCTGTTTTGCAAGTATAAGACTTCTCTTTTCATTCAAATAAGGCAAATGAAATTCAACCTTATTTATGACTCTTAATTTTAATTGGGATAATGTTTCTTTACTGCCTGCCAGTTCCCTTTTTGCCTTTCTCCCACGCATGGCTATTAGACACCCACCTTTTTTCAAATAGGGTGTGCCTGTTGTAAAAAACGTTTCAAGGTCTGAAACCCCCCTGGAGATAACCACATCGAATGATAAACCCATACTTTTGAGAATATCTTTATCTTCAGCCCTTCCAAATACTGATTTTATCCTATTCAATTGAAGGGTTCTTATGATGTGTTTTTGAAAATTAATCCTTTTCAGTCTCGAATCGAGTAGGGTTACATATAATGATGGGCTTGCAATCTTCAAAGGTATGCCGGGAAACCCCCCACCTGAACCAATGTCCAATATAGAAGAACCATCGGGTATGTACTTCAAGGGAGTAAGGGAATCAACGAAGTGTTTGATTATAATCTCAATATCATCGAATATGGCGGTGATGTTTATTTTTGAGTTCCATTTCTTTAACTCCATTAAGTAAGTTTTGAACAGTTCAATCTCTCTGGGAGTTAAAGATACTCCCACCTCCTTAGCCCCAGTATAAAAGACTTCCCAAATCGATTCGTCCAAGGTCATTTACCAAGCCTTGTAAAAGACAATATCCCCTTTAGTATATGTCTTTACTATCCCTTCTGTGAGCAACAGCTCGAGATGCGCCAGCGTTTCCCATATCGCCATCCGTTTGTCCATTGCAGAAAGATATCCAAAGGCCGTTTCCCTGCCGTCTATCATCCATGGAATATGAAAAGCCATATCAAAGGCTGTCATTGGTTCAGCTCCCAATACCCTCATGATGTTGTTCGTTCGCTTCTCGTGATGTTGGAGCAACTCTTCGATTCTCTTTGCAAGACCATTGAACACCCATTCATGGGCAGGCAAAACAGTATCAACATCTAAATGCTCCATACTTTTTAAAGAACTGAGATAAGCCCCCAAAGGGTTTTCTCCCGACCAGGGGCCCAAACCGATATTGGGTGTAATATGCGGCAATATATGGTCTCCTGAGATCAATATTTTCTTATTCGGTTCATAGAGACAGATATGACCCGGGGAATGCCCGGGTGTCCAGATTACTTCGAAATCAAATATCCCTGTGGAGATGTTCTCATTACCGTTCAGAAATACATCGGCAAGCACAAATGAGCTTACAGCCTTGAGCCCGGGTGATGCCTCTAAAAGCTGGGGCAACTCATCATTAGACGCCCCGTTCTTGATCAGCCACTTTGCTATTATATGTAACAAATCATCTGTAGTTTCAAGCCTGGGCTCGCCATACTGCATCTCCTTTTTGTGCAAAATCAACTTCGCTTTTGAATGTTCCCTGATCTTACCTGCCAAACCGTAATGGTCAGGATGAGAATGAGTTATTACGATCTCTTTAATATCTGAAAAATCGAGTTCTATTTCCTGAAGCCCTTCTGCTAAAGCATTAAAGGCCTCAGGTGTATTCCATCCCGTATCAACCATCAACCAGCCACTTTCTCCCTGAATAATATATGAATTAAGGTACACCCTATCGCTTGTTGGGTTCGGAACCTTTATTTGATAAAGTCCTGTCATGATCTTCATTGTTTCATCTCCTTTTTGTCTACGGATATTTTGTAAAAGGCAATACCCTCTCTGGAAATCCTCTTTACCTTCCCCCCCATTCGGAGATATTCAAGGTGGGCCAGGGTTTCCCCTGTCGCCATTCCCCTGTCAAATACAGCCAGATCAGCAAAACAAACCACCTTGCCCCCCTCAGTCTCGAGAATCCATGGTACCTCCGAGGCTATCTGGTAGACTGTCTTTTCTTCGTCTCTGATAACATTCAAAATATCATCAACCCGCTGTTCGTGATGAGAAAACAATTCCCCAATCCTTTTGTGTAAATCTGTAAAGATATGCTCATGTCCAGGCAGGACAATATCAACATCCAGCCTGTCAACCTCTTTTAGGGAAGCAAGATAACTCTTTAATGGATTGTCCGAAGAGTATGGATGTATACTGATGTTTGGAGTAATAATCGGGAGTATGTGGTCTCCTGAAAGCAGGATCTTTTTACTCGGCTCATAGAGGCAGATATGTCCTGAAGAATGGCCTGGCGTCCAGATTACCTCGAAATTAAACAGGCCGGTCTTGATCGTCTCCCCACCCTGGAGTATTACATCAGGGGGATCGAGGGGAAAAATGAGGCTGCTGCCGATAGTGAATGATTCCACCAATATGGAGTATTCCTCTTCAGGTACGCCATTACACCTCATTTGCTCTACTATGTGACCCGGGTAGTCCTCTTTGTAAAGAGATATTGCCTCAATAAAAGCAAACTCCTTTTCATGGAAAGCAGTTTCAGCTTTAGAGAGTTTTTTTAGTCTACCTATCAGGCCATAGTGGTCAATATGGGTATGAGTAACTACAATCCGGGAGATCGCATCAAAGTCCAGTCCTTTCTCCTTCAACTGTCCTTCCAATGAATCAAAGGCCTCAGGATAATCCCAACCCGTATCAATTAATAGCCATCCGTTATTTCCCCGGACGAGATAGGCATTGAGAGGCCCTATAGGACTGTTAGGGATTGGCACCTCTATCTGATATATACCTGGCACGATCTCCATGGGATTTCTCCTGTCTTCTCGAATTTATTTTCCTTGTTTCAGCTCTGTGGGGGGAATTCTTCTCTATCAATTTTTTATAGTAGAATTGCCCTCTTTCTAAGGGGATGGGACTTTTTCTCATAAGGTTAAATTCCATTCTGGATGGACACTATCTAAGAACGTATTATTTTAGCCTTATGAAACAGAAAGCACTGGCCAAGCTTCAACGGCAATCAAATTTTAACCCGTGCAGAACTCGCATCTAAGAGAGCATAAAGAAAGAACAGC
>JAUXFK010000125.1 GCA_030623035.1 Deltaproteobacteria bacterium
AGCAAACTACCATAAAGCAAACAGGACAAGAATCAGAGCGGATTTTAAGAATGAAATCAAAATAGAATATTTTAACTTTAGGCACTTTAGCTCATTTTAGACACTTTAAACTCAATATGTGATCGTTTTTAAGAGAGGAATTGGGGTATATTTTCTCCCTTAATAAGATCATCGTACTCCTCTCTTTCTCTGATTATATGAAAATTATCTCCGGTTACCATGACTTCTGAAACACGGAGACGGGAATTATAGTTGGATGACATGGTAAAACCGTAAGCACCGGCACTCATAATGGCTGCTAAATCTCCACGTTCAAATTGGGGCATATCCCGATCTCTTGCCAGAAAATCACCGGATTCGCATATTGGTCCTACCAGATCAGCCATGAATTGACCCTTTTCCTCCAGCTTAACAGGTTGAATTCCATGGTAAGAACCATAAAGAGCAGGACGTGCAAGATCATTCATCGCAGCATCAACGATAACAAAGTTTTTCTCTTCGTTTTCTTTCGTATAGAGCACTTTGGTGACCAAGATTCCGGCATTTCCAGCAATCACTCTGCCTGGTTCTAATATTAATGTACAATTTAAATCGGAAATCTGTTTAATTACTTCCTGCGCATAAATGTTTGGATGGGGAGGGGTCTCCTCATCATAGGTTATTCCCAAACCACCGCCCAAATCTATATGGCTTATACCTATCCCTTCCTTTTGCAATTCAGAGATTAGCTCCCTTATCCTTTCCAGGGTGTCAATAAAGGGAGTTAGATCCGTAATCTGAGACCCAATGTGACAATCCACCCCTATGATGTCAATATTTTTTAGCCTTTTAGCATAGATGTACTTTTCAAGGGACTTATCTTTATTAATCCCGAATTTATGCTTTTTAAGCCCGGTAGATATATATGGATGGGTTTTAGGGTCTATATCCGGATTGATTCTAAAGGATATCCTTGCCCTTGTACCTATTTCCCCTGCTATATCGTCTATGACCTCCAGTTCTTGAGTCGACTCGATATTAAACATAAGGATATCTGTCTGAAGGGCAAACTCTATTTCGTCAATCTTTTTCCCTACACCGGAATATACGATCTTTCTCGGTTCAGCCCCGGCCATCAATGCCCGAAACAACTCCCCCCCTGACACGATATCTACACCACCGCCTTGATTGATGAATGTTTTCAATACAGCGATATTTGAGTTGGCCTTTACAGAAAAGCAGACAAGGTGCTTAATAGAAGAAAAGGCAGTGTCAAAAACATTAAAATGGTTTAACAAGGTATTATGGCTATAAAGATAAAAGGGGGTTTCAACATCCTTCGCAATAGCAGAAATCGGAACATCTTCGCAATATAGTTCATTATCTTTGTATTGGAAGTCATGCATAGCTTCTATCCTGTCATTGAAGAATGTTAACTTTTTGTAATTGTTTAGCCATCTTAGGAAGCTATTGAGATTTTATATTTTGGCTAAACAGTTACAACTTTTTTCTGCTTGGGAAGCAGTTTTTATCAGAGGAAAGAAAAACTCCCTATTGATATGCAGGCATTTGCCATTTGACCTCAACAAGATTTGAGTCTTTACTGGACATACCATCTAAATTATAGGACAAAACCTTGTACGTGTGTGTTGTACGGGCAGTCAAGTCTTTATCCACATACTCCATAATACTTTCTTTAACTTTTGCCTTTTTATAGAGTTTACCTCTGAGTCTAATATCAGCCAGTCTCTTGAACTTTTTAGGACAGTCAAGGCAATCTGAAGAATCAAATGTTGCCTTGCTCCTGAAGACCGTAAATCCAGCCAGATCAGTGAGTTTTGATCCATTCGTATTTCTTTCAGGGATCGTCCAATAAAGAGTGATCATCCCTTCTCCAATAATCGTATTTAAATCATTTACTGCCATAGGAGTAAAAGCATCAGGAGCGACAGGGAATCCCTTTTTACCGCATCCGGATATTCCTGTCAAAAAACAAAAGACCAACAAAATGAGGAGAAATTGAATTGGAACCGTATTTTTCTTTATCATTTTATAAGATTCTTCTGTTTCCTTTATCTTTTCATGGCATGGATTCTTAACCTGAGGGCATTGGTTCGGATAAAACCTTCAGCATCTCTCTGGTTATAAACCGTATCTTCTTCAAAGGTGGCAAAATCATGCCGATAAAGAGACTGGTTTGACTTCCTCCCAACTACAAGACAATTCCCCTTATACAACTTAATTCTTATAGTCCCTGACACATCCTTCTGCGTCTCATCGATAGTCTTTTTTAGAAGCTCCATTTCAGGCGAAAACCAGTACCCATAGTATATCAACTCAGAATATTTTGGTATCAAAGAGTCCCTAAGGTGCATAACCTCTCTGTCCATTGTTATGGATTCCATAGCCCTGTGCGCAATATGTAATATGGTCCCTCCTGGGGTTTCATAGACACCACGGGACTTCATGCCAACATATCGGTTCTCTACGATGTCGAGTCGTCCGATCCCGTTTTTCCCACCTAATTCGTTGAGGTATTTTATCAAATTTGCAGGGCTCTTCTTTTCACCGTCAACGGCTACAGGGACACCTGCTTCAAAGTCAATCTCCACATAAGTAGCCTTATCCGGCGCATTTTCAGCAGACACAGAGAGGAGATACATCTCTTCATCAGGTTCTACCCATGGATCCTCAAGGATTCCCCCCTCGAAACTGATATGAAAGAGATTTCGGTCACAGCTATACGGCTTTTCCTCTGTAATCGTAACAGGGATTTTATATTTCTCGGCATACGCTATCAAAGACTTTCGAGAATCGAGTTCCCATTCTCTCCAGGGGGCGATAATCTTAATCTGAGGATCAAGCGCCAGATAAGTCAGCTCAAATCTTACCTGATCGTTTCCCTTCCCAGTTGCGCCGTGACACACTGCATCTGCGTTTTCTTTTTTGGCAATCTCTATCTGTTTTTTTGCAATGATTGGCCTTGCAATGGACGTGCCTAAAAGGTATCCCCCCTCATATACCGCATTTGCCTTTAACATGGGGAATATATATTCTCTCGTGAATTCCTCCTGTAGATCCTCTATATAAACCTTGCAGGCCCCGGTTTTTATCGCCTTCTCCTCTAAGTTGTCAAGCTCTTCTTCCTGCCCAAGGTTGGCAGTATACGCCACAACATCACAATCGTAGGTTTGAATCAACCACTTGAGTATAACCGAGGTGTCCAACCCCCCTGAATAAGCCAGAACGACTTTCTTTACTTTCGATCCCATATTGATCCTTCCCTCTTAATTTTTCATTCTTATTTGGTATTATTTTAGCGCTATGAAATAGAAAGCTAGCAGCAAGCTTCGACGACGGTCAAATTTTAATGCGTGCAATTGTTTGAGCATCTTAGTGAGCATTAAGAAAGAACAGGGGGAAAGCCTCGTTGTTCTAAGATTTTAATCGTTCCAAAGCTTATCATCTGAATTTAATAGCTGGATGCTGTTCTTTCTTTATGCTCACTTAGATGTGAGTTCTGCACGGATTAAAATTTGATTGCCGTTGAAGCGACTCTTTTCAAAAAGCTAAGCTGTTATCTTATTTGTTATTTTTTATCAAACGTATTAAATTCCAGAAAACATATCATCCAAAACCCGAATCACTTTATCCACTTCCCCTTTTGTAACAATAAGTGGAGGAAGAAAACGAAGGGTTTTTCCCATTGTACAGTTGATAAGGACTCCCCTATCCATGCATTCTTTGACAATATCTCCCCCATCGAATTCAAGCTCCATCCCAATGATAAGCCCTTTACCCCTTACTTCTTTTATAAATGGGTATTGCCGTTTCAATTGTGTAAGCTTTTTGAAAAAGTACTCTCCCACCTCAATACAGTTTTGCAAAATCCCGTTTTTAAGAATAGTATTTATTGTAGCCAGGGCAGAGGCTGTTACTACCGGATTCCCACCAAATGTTGAGGCATGAGAACCTGGGGAGAAGGATTCGACGACTTCTTTTCTTGCAAGCATGGCACCAATGGGTACCCCCCCTGCCAGACCTTTGGCAAGGGTCATAATATCCGGTTTTACACCATAGCCCTCATAAGCAAACAGAGTCCCCGTCCTGCCTAAACCCACCTGGACTTCGTCGAAGATGAGCAATATGCCATGGTTATCACAGATTTTTCTTAGACCTTTTAAGTAATTATCCGAGGGACAGTTGACGCCTCCTTCCCCTTGAATCGGCTCAACGAGAATCGCGCATGTTTTTCTATCGATGGCTTTTTCAATGGCCTGTATGTCATTGAAAGGCACATATGTGAAACCTGGAAGCAACGGCTCAAAGCCCTTATGGAACTTCTCCTGTCCTGTTGCAGTAATGGTGGCCATTGTTCTGCCATGGAAGGAGTTTGTCATTGTAATGATTTCGGGTTGATCGTCTTTGCCTTTTTCTTTTGTATACTTGCGTGCAAGTTTAATTGCCGCTTCGTTCGCCTCTGCTCCACTGTTGCAAAAGAACACCTTGTCTGCAAAAGAGTTCTCGATTAAAAGCTTTGCTAATTCTGCCTGAGGCTCTGTATAATAAAGATTGGATACATGTATAAGCCTATTTGACTGTTCTTTTATCGCTTCAACAATGTTGGGATGGCAATGACCCAGGTTGCAAACAGCCAGTCCACCGACAAAATCGAGATATTCTTTCCCATCAGAATCCCATACTCTGCAGCCATTGCCTTTAGTAATAACAATGGGCAAACGAGAGTAAGTGGATGCAATATACTTATCAGAAAGATTCATTGTTCTATTTTTTTCCATTAGACCGCAACTATTCTCCTGTTATTTTTAGACTAAAATTTAAGTTAAATATCATACATGATTTTTTATTGCAAATCAAATTAAAATAAAGCTGGAGTTTACCGAAAACTTTCCTGACCAAAACATCTTACCCTAGAAAATCATCACTTCCACTTCTTTATTGCAATAAAGCCATCTTGCCTTTAGACCGAGTTTATGCTATTTTATTATCCGTTTGCTTAAGATAAATAGATTTACTAAACCCTGACTGTTAACAAGACCTTTAGATGCGATGCAAACGATAAGAAAAAGATGGCATAATAAAGAACCCAACAAAGAGATTCAAAGGCTTTTATCCAGAGAATTACGCATTTCACCTCTTATCTCTCAGATTCTTATAAACAGAGGGATTGAGGACGTTGACCGGGCACATCGCTTCTTATATCCAGGTTTATCCCAATTACACTCCCCTTTCATGATGAAAGATATAAAAAAGGCGCTACAGAGAATAATACAAGCGGTTCTTAAAAAGGAAAAAATAATAATCTATGGTGATTATGATGTGGATGGTATTACATCTGTGGCTGTGCTGTTAACCTTCTTAAAAGAGTTAGGTGCAGATGTATCCTTTTATATCCCTCATAGATTATCTGAAGGGTATGGACTAAATTCCAGTGCATTGGAAAGAATAATACGCCTGGGGACAAAACTCTTAATCACTGTAGACTGCGGGATAAAGGATTTTGAAGAAATCAGCCTTGCTCAAAGAGAGGGTTTAGATGTAATTATCACAGATCACCATGAGATACCTGATATCCTTCCACCGGCATATGCAATATTGAACCCCAAACAGAAGGAATGTGGTTTTCCGGATAAGTCACTTGCAGGGGTAGGAATAGCCTTTAATCTGATTATTGCTCTTCGATCAAGGCTGAGGGAGATGGGATTTTGGAAGCATAAAAGAGTACCCAATCTGAAAGAGTATCTCGACCTTGTTGCACTCGGTACTATAGCCGATATTGTTCCATTAACCAATGAAAACCGGGTCATCGCAAAAATCGGCCTTGAACAGTTAACACATAGCACAAGACCTGGAATAATCGCTTTAAAAGAAGTAAGCGAGCTAAAAGACGCGATTATAACCCCAGGGATGGTTGGATTCAGGCTTGCACCCAGGTTGAATGCCGCCGGTCGTTTATCTAGAGCCGATGACGGCGTCAGACTACTTACGACTAAGGATTTAAAAGAGGCAGAACATATCGCAAAAGTTCTTGATATGGAAAATACAAAAAGACAGCAGATCGAGGGTCTCATTGTTAAAGATGCAAAGGAGATGATTGAAAAGGATGAGACTTCACCCTTTAAGAGAACGATCACTCTGGTATCCCGCAACTGGCATCCGGGTATAATGGGTATTGTGGCATCCAGGTTAGTTGAAGCGTATTATAAACCGACAGTAATGATTAGCCTGGATGACGGGGTGGGAAAAGGGTCGGCAAGGAGTATCGAAGACTTCCATCTCTATGAGGGGATAAAAGACTGCGTTTACCTTCTTAAGGCCTTCGGTGGTCACAAGTACGCAGCTGGTTTAACTATCGATGAAAAAAATATCCCCGAGTTTCAGGATCTTTTTGAAAAGATTGTGAAGAATACTCTGTCGGAAGATGATTTTATCCCAAAAATATTTATCGATGCCCAGATAACCATAAAAGAATTAACAGAGGGGTTATTAGAAGAGTTAGAGATACTATCTCCATTTGGCCCTTCTAACCCGGAACCCACTTTTTGTTCTTCCCTGTTATATGTTTTAAACTCCAGTGTCGTTGGCAACGAACATTTAAAACTAAAGGTAAGGCAGGATGGCTTTGTATGTGATGCGATTGGTTTTCACATGGGAAAGAATATGGTCCATCCAAACCAATACATAAAAGCGGCCTTCTCCCCTCAAATCAATGACTGGCAGGGGATAAGAACGATCCAGATGAAATTGAAGGATATTCATGTTATGGGTTGATCACAGGTATTTATATCCCTTTTTTATAAGAAGGATACCACTGATGTTTGATACAATAGATGTATTGTCATACTCTGGAAAGGCTCACTATGGTCTCGATGTGGAAGGTTTGGGGGAAAAGGTCTATACCATGGCCGGTAATCATCTTGTATCCATTATCAATAAGCACCTTTATATCCCGAGCCATTGTTGTCGGGTCGCATGATACCATGATAATTTGATGAGGATTCAACTGAATCAACGCTTCCATCAATCTTTTTGGACACCCCCTTCGTGGTGGATCGACAATAACCACATCCGCTGAGCTTAGATTTAAAAAACAGGCTTTTGATATTATATCCTGCCTGTAAAATTCCATATTTTTAATTTTGTTGCGTTTTGTATTTTCTTTTGCCAATCTTAAAGATTCTTCATGGATATCAATACCGATAACACGATCAAAATGCGAAGCCACTGGGATGGAAAGAAAACCTACACCACAGAAAAGATCAAGTAATAGACCGTTATTCCTGTAATCTACTAGTCCTCTTATGATTTCAATGATTTTTTTATTTAAAGTAATGTGTCCCTGGAAGAACGTTCTTCCATTAACAAGGTATTTAAAATCATCGATTGAAAATTCAATATACGGAACCCCCACAAATAAACGATCGTCTCCCCCTTCAGAACAGGTAAGACCAACGCTGAGGTCCTTACTTTGCGTTAACGATTCATAGATTTCATACAGGTATCTCTTCTTATTATTTATCCTTCCCTCTATGTTTAAATGGATATCCTCTCCATTTGTGATGAAACTTACAGAATCAGCATATTCAAGTATAAAAGAATTTTCTTTTAGAATAGAGATTACATTGTTTACTGACGGGAAAATAAGCGGGCATTCTTTAATCGGTACAATATCGTTGGTGTTTAAGCGGTAAAACCCGATTTCTGAGCTTTTGTGACATATATGAAGCATACCACGAATCCTGGTGCTTTTAAACTCTGGATCGAAAACTAACGGTGGAAATGTAAAACTACTCTTCCCGATTCTGTTAATGCTTTCCTCAACAATCTTTCTTTTTATCTCGATCTGTTCAGAATAATCTATATGTTGCCATTGACAGCCTCCGCATCCCTCTAAAAAATGCTCACAAAACGGTAAGGCCCGATACCTTGAATGGCGAATGATATCGACAAGCCTTCCTTTAAGAACCCCTTTCCGTTTATGGATAGAAGAGATACGGACATAATCGCCTGGTGCTGTATTGGGAATCAATATGACCCCATAATCCGTTCTGGCAAGGCCATCTCCACCATAGACAAGCTTTTCTATACTCACCTTGATGTTATCAGGAATCGAATCAATCATGTTCAACCTTCTTTAGATTATCATACCCTTTTAACCGGTAATGTCAATATATAGTAATAAAAACAAAGCCTTTGCATCGTAGTTAAATAGACCCGGATAAACGATAAATTTTTCTTGACATCATAGTTTTTTATGCTAAAATAGACTCCTTCTTTAATTTAGTCTAAAATGATAACATAAAAATAAAAGGAGGCTATTTTTTTGCTTAACATAATAATTGATGATTATAAAGTTAACACTAAAGAATAAACTTCCTATTTATGGTAGGTTATAGATTTGA
>JAUXFK010000221.1 GCA_030623035.1 Deltaproteobacteria bacterium
AATCCTCGAAATATGTCAATATATTCCTGCGGTTAAAATCTTCGCCTTCCTTGACCTTGAACAAAATTGCTCATTTCTGGATAGACACTGTTTAAGGTCTAAACTTAAACTCTCCTTTTCCAAGGAGATCATGGAGGTGGACTATCCCTTTAATGTTATTGTCTTCATCTACAATTGCGAGAGCGGTAATCTTATGCCTCTCCATCTCCTCTAAGGCATATCCTGCCAGTTTATCCTCGCTTATGGTCTTTGGATCAAGGGTCATAACATCTTTAACAGGTCTTTTAAGGAAGTTATCCTTGTTTTGGATTAGCCTTCGCAGATCTCCATCCGTTATTATCCCTGTTAATACACCATTTTGATCTGCTATTAAAGTAAGACCGATATCCTTATTTGTCATCTCCTCAATCGCTTCGCTTAGAGACTGTTCCTCATTGACAATGGGTATATATTTCCCTTTCAACATTACATCCTTTATTCTTACCATCAGTCTATCACCCAAACTCCCACCCGGATGGATTCGGTGAAAGTCTTTTACCTGAAAGGATCGTTTGTCAATAAGGGACACAGCCAACGCATCTCCCATGGCCAGGGTAGCTGTTGTACTTGCAGTTGGCGCTAATCCAAGAGGACATGCCTCTCTTTCAACGCCAATGTCTATAGTCACGTCACTATTCCTTGCCAATGTGGAATCCAAATTTCCTGCAAAGGCAATCAAACCGGCACCCAGCCGCTTCACTATAGGGATAATGGAAATGACCTCTTCTGTCTCTCCGCTGTTCGATATCGCAAGAACTACGTCATCTTTCATTACAATACCCAGATCACCATGCATCCCTTCCACCGGGTGGAGGAATAAGGCAGGCGTTCCCGTACTCGTCAGTGTAGCTGCAATCTTTCTTCCTATGATGCCGGACTTACCCACGCCCATTACGATAACTCTTCCTTTAGTTGAGTAAATAATTTCTACAGCCTTGGTGAAGTTCTTATCGATTCTGATGATGAGATTTTGTATGGCTTCAGCCTCTATTCGGAGGACTTCCCTGGCCTGTTTTATAACCATATCATTTTATCCCCTGATAACCCTTTCTTCTAATAATACTCTTGTAAGTTCCGCAGTTCGCCTGGCGGCCCCTCGTTTAGCCAGAACAGCTTCCCTCCCTGCTTTACCCAAAGCGTGTAGTCTTTCCTGATCTTTCAACAGTTCCAGGCCTTTCTTTACTAGATCATCAGCATCCCTGATCTCTATCCCGGCTCCTATTTCCTCTAAAAGCTCTTTGGAATCTAAAAAATGCTCCATAGAAGGACCGTAAAATACCACCTTGCCCCAAGCAGCAGCCTCCAATATATTCTGCCCTCCTAACGGGACAAGACTTCCTCCGCAAAAGATTATTGTTCCAACACTGTAGACCTTGAACAGGTCTCCTATGGTATTGATAATAATCACCTTTCTGTCTCTTTTGGACTTGCCGTTATCCAGATCTGTCTTCATTACAAACTCCAGTTTATTCTGTCTCAGGAGTTCTTTTACCGCTTCTGTCCTATCGATATGACGAGGGGCCAGTACCAAAAGCATATCTGGATGAATGTTAACAAACTTTAAGTAGGCATCAATGATTATCTCTTCCTCACCTCTTCTTGTACTCCCTGCTATGAAGACCTTATCTTCTTTCGAGATGTTCAATATCGCTTTTATCTCTTCTTCAAAGCTGGAATTGGCCAGATCGGTTAATCGATCATACTTTGAATTCCCATTGATGAATACCCTTTCAGAAGACGCGCCCATAGCGATAATCCTTTTGGCATCCCTCTTTGCGATCATGCTTAGTATATCGAAATTTTGAAGCACCTTTTTTATAAATGGTCTTATCTTAATATAGCCGTTAAAGGATCTTGAGGATATCCGTCCATTAACCAATATCGTCTTAATACCCTGTCTTTTGGCTGCCTTTAGGAAATTCGGCCAAATCTCAGTCTCTGAAATTAGAATTATATCAGGAGAAGTGATCCTCAATACTTTCTTTACAACACACCAAAGATCCAAAGGAAAGTACAGATAAGCTGAGGCATCTTTTAATTCCTGTTTCGCCAAGTCATGTCCGCTTTTGGTAGTGTTTGAAATGATAATATAGGAACAGGGGAAAATTTTCTTTAACTCAGAAATTATCGGCTTTACTACTGAGACCTCCCCTACAGAACAGGCATGAATCCATAATCTGGGTTTAAAAGAAGAATTTTTTATAATCCGGCGCGAGATGAAACCAAACCTCTCTTTTAGCCCTTCTTTGTATTTCCCTGTCATGAATACATATACAATGAATACTGGAAGGATGAAGACCGTGGCCAATGAGAGCAAGAGGTTATAAACAAAGTACATATTAAATAAGCCCCCCTGGGGACATACATTTGAAAATCCTTATCTCCTGCCTCACCAAGGGTGGCGAGCTAAAAAGAGTGCTAATGGTTGCTTAAAAGGGATCTTGCCGGGAGATTATGCTTTTCACTTTCTCCAAATCTTCTGGTGTATCGACTTCTATAGAGTCAAAACCTGTCTCAACAACCATTACCTTATACCCATTTTCCAATGCCCTTAACTGTTCTAACATTTCAGCCTTCTCCAGTATGCTCTGGGGCATCCTGGTAAATTTGAGGAGAAAATCTTTCCTGTATACATAAATCCCTATATGTTTATAGAAACATATAGGATCATCTTGAACCCTAACATATGGTATGGGAGACCTGGAAAAATATAGGGCGAAGCCATCCTTGTCTATGACAACCTTTACTACATTTGGGTTTCTTAACTCATCGTTATCTTTTATCCTACAACTCAGGGTTGCCATCATCAAAGAGGGGGCATTGACAAAGGGGCGGATTGCCTCATCTATCATTTCTGGCTCAACAAGGGGTTGATCTCCCTGTATGTTTACTATTAGATCCGTATCATCCGCATCCAGTTTGATAAGTGCCTCGGCTATCCTGTCTGTTCCTGATTTATGATGTGAAGATGTAAGTATTGCCCTCCCCCCAAACTCCTCTACCTTCCTGACAATACGTTTATCGTCAGTAGCTACAGTTACGGATGTTAGAGATTTTGACTTTAAAGCCCCCTCGTAAACATGTTCTATCATGGGTTTGCCGCAAATGTTTGCCAGAGCCTTTCCAATAAATCTTGTAGAATGGTACCTGGCGGGAATTATTCCTAAAGCCCTCATTTATATCCCCAAAAAGTTATACACCAAGAGTCAGTTTTGCCGCTTTGCGAATACCTGCTATTATCTTATCCAAATAATCATCTGTCATATTTACAGAAATACCTATAGCGATAGCCCTATTCAGTATGTTTTCACTTTGTGGCCATAAATCCAGGCTGTATATATTTTCACCCTTTTGTCTATTTAGTCTGTTTATTATATGCTCCCAGTTCCCTATATAATGCCATCCTAATGCAGAGGGTAAAATCTTAGTCTCTATCCCTTCCTTTGTAAGTATATCTTCAGCCTCTTTTGCCATCCGGCTTTTTGGAAAGAGGAAAATCAGGGTATCCCCTCCATCACCATCTTTATCCGGTAGGTCTCTGAATTCTAACCCGTCTATATCTTTTATGGCCTCTTTTATCCTTGTCTTGTTCTTCCTCTGCTTTGAAATGACATGATCAAGCCGAGAGAGCTGAACCACACCAATTGCTCCTTGTATCTCACTCATGCGATAGTTAAAGCCTGAAATGCTTTTACCGTCCTTCCCTCTTGGAACATCTGGATTATGCTCATGGCCATGGTCATGGAAGTAAGTTGATCGCAAATACAGTTCTTCATCATCCGTAATGACCATCCCACCTTCACCGGTGGTTATTGTTTTAACAAAGTCAAAGCTGAAACAACCAATATCTCCTATGGTTCCTGTTTTTTTACCCTTATAACTGGACCCACATGCCTGGCAGGAGTCCTCCAGTATTTTGATATTGTTCCTTTTTGCAATACCGCATATCTCATCCATTCTGGCTGGAACCCCCAGCATGTGAACCGGGATTATAGCCTTGGTTTTCCCTGTAATCTTTGCTTCAAGATCATTTGGGTCCATGTTAAAAGAACGATCTATCTCTGTAATAACAGGAGTTGCTCCTGCCTCCATTATTGCCTCAATCGTAGCAACAAAGGTAAAAGATTGGGTTATTACCTCATCCCCTGGTTCAATACCGATGGACGCCAAAGCTACACGGAGCGCCGCAGATCCAGAAGCAACGCCCAACGCATGGTTTATACCTATATATCTTGCAAAATTTTCCTCAAATTCCGCTACTTTGAAAATATTCTTTCTCTTCTCATCAAAGCCATACCGAAAAAGGACTCCTCTCTCAATTACATTTATCACCTCGGCTATCTCTTCCTTCCCCAATAATTCTGAGCCCCCCATGGTTCGCCTTTCCTTTTATTATTAAAAAAATGATATCATTTTAGCGCTATGAAATAGAAAGCTAGCAGCAAGCTTCGACGACGGTCAAACTTTAATGCGTGTACTGTCTGAGCGTCTTAGTGAGCGTTAAGAAAGAACAGGGGATTGCCTCACATTTTATATCTGAAATAGGTCATAATGGAGCTACTGAATTGAATGGTAATATACTGTTCTTTCTTTACGCTCACTTGGATGCGAGTTTTACACGGATTAAAATTTGATTGCCGTCGAAGCG
>JAUXFK010000135.1 GCA_030623035.1 Deltaproteobacteria bacterium
AATGGCCCTTTTGCCCAATCTCTGCGTCAGGCTCAGATTTTAATCCTCGAAATATGTCAATATATTCCTGCGGTTAAAATCTTCGCCTTCCTTGACCTTGAACAAAATTGCTCATTTATAGATGGACACTAACTATCCTCTTAACCCCTTGAATCGATAAGGGCCTTCCAATAGCGCTATTATAAATTCGCACGCATACACCCTCAACCCCTTCAGAGAAGGAGATCATCCAAGAGGCATCCGACAAGAATCTATTCTTCTGCTTCTGCTTGTGCTTGTACTTCTGCTACTGCTTGTACTTCTGCTTCTGCTTCTACTTGTACTTCTGCTTCTGCTTCTACTTGTACTTCTGCTTGTGCTGCTTCCCTTTCATCTGCATTATCACTTAATGAAAGATCTTTTTTCTTTCCGACAACTTTACCGGCAGCGATTTCTCTTAGGGCGACTACGATCTCTTTATTCTCTGGTGTATTCACTTGAGGTTTTGAGCCCTTTAATAGCTGTCTGACCCTCTTTGTTGTCAGATGCATTAGGACAAAACGGTTTTCCTCTTTCTTCAGACAATCTTCTAAGGTTACTCTAGCCATATCTCTCCTGTTTTATTGTCTATCCAGAAATGAACGATTTTGCTCTTTTCTGGATGGACACTAGTTAACAGTATAAATCTCTATCCTCTTTATTTCAATGAACTATTTTATATCATTTATCCCTTTAGGCAATTTTTTTAAGAATTGTGCGTCAATTCCATATAGAGTTGGTAAAGAATCAACTCCGGCATATAGGATGTTCTTATCAGGCAGCTTTTCTCCGATAAAAATAGAGCCAATCTTTTCTTCTTTTTTGTCCCATAAGGCGATCTCTATATTTGGCTTACTGAAATCGTGAATAAGAGAGCCCTTGCCGTTTTCAGAGATTATCTCTTTGAACTTGAGAAGTCTGATATCCCACAGAAGGGAAATAACACTCGCATTATCAAGCGGTTTTTTCTTGGGTTCTATCGCCATCCAACCACCCTTATCTGATGCCAGGGTGATTATCTTATCAGGATACTTGAGCTGAATCTTCGCTACCGCTTCATTATTAAATGCAAGAAGCGTTTTATCTCTAAGGTTAAAAGGCGTCTTTTTGAGATCGTCAAGGGTTTCGGATGTTAATTGATAGATGGTCTCCTCATTCGCAGCCTTTGCCAAGAGGTTTTTTCTATTGCTCCCTTCTTTAATTATAGCCAATTGCAAAGGTATTTTTTTACCTTTCTGTGAAATACTGATTTTAAACAGAGGCCTTTTAAAATTATATGTTTCCATCTGCAAAGAAGCATTGCAGAGAAACCCTATTGCTTCCATATCCGATAGTGCTTCGAGTAGATCATTAACCTCAAAATCATCTGCCTTTGCCTTTATGGGGCTTATTATGCTCCATTGGCCATCCGCATCTTTTTTTAATACTGTTTTTTCATCAGGAGATAGAAGCTCAACCATATCTATCTCTTCCTTTTTAAAATCCAACACCGTATTATCCCTGAGATCGAATAGAGAGCCTGGATAGCCTTTATAAGAGTCCTCAGAAATCAAAAAGACGTTTTTCGCATTTCCCAATTTTGCATATGTATCAACACTTGTTTCTTTTTTATTTCCCAGAAGGAGTGACAGCTCAACATCCCTTTGATCTGTAAAGAAAGTGATCTCCTTCATTGGGTGAGCAAGACCGTATTTGTTTAAATCATCTGTATCTTCTTCGATAAACTCCTGCACTTTTGAATTCAAAAGCCCCTCTAACAAACTTTCAATACGTTTTCCATCTGCCTTTGCTCCAATCGGATCTATGATTCTCCAATCCCCTTTCTCATCAAGCGCTAATTCTGCCTTTCCATCGTTGTACTTTAGGCAAAGCCTTTTTATATCTTTTCGCTTGAATTTCACAATCTTTTTATCTCTATAATAGTATAGGTCATTATCCAGAATATCTTTGATTCTTGTATCCAGCAGCATAATCGAAGGGGAGTTTTCTTTTTTCAGGTAAACATAAGTACCGGTAGGGTTTTTATTTCCTAATATTACTCTCTTGCTTTGGGGGCTATCCTTCTCTTTTATAGTGATTTCCAATGAAGGCGAGTTAAGGCCGTATTTCTTAAGGTTGTCCGGATACTCATCGATGATTCGTTCAAACTCTACATTTTTAAGGATCATCAATGTCTCTTCAATCGATTCATTGTCGCTATTTGCCACTATTGGTTTCTTTACTTTCCATTGCCCTTTTTCCTTAGTAATTAGTATGGTTTCCCCTTTAGTCTTAAACTGAAGCTCCTCTGTATTTTGGGGCATAAAGACAAAGACCTTCTTTTCCTTCTCTTTTGCAATTTTCCTTTTTTGTCCCTCTTTTACCTCGTAAAAGTAGAAATATATACCAAGGAGCAGGAATATTATTGCTGGTATAATCAGTTTCTTAAAGCTCAACTTCTCCACCTCTTGAGACTCATAACGGTTATACCCGAAACCAAAATCAAAACAGGTATGATAACTACCGGCACATAAAAGATAACCCTTCCCATGGTTTTTGATAGGATAACCGGAAGATAATCGGGGTCTTTGGCTCGTATAGAGATTAAATCCTCTTCCTCGGCCAGCCAATTTATCGAATTCAAAAAGATATCCTTATTGCCCAGGACATTGATATAGCTGTTGTTTGCAAAGTCCGAATCTCCAAAGACCACCATCCTGGATACCGTTTTATCGTCATTTTTAGCCATTTCTTCTATAGTAACCACAGCCGCTATTGTCAATGGTCCTTTACTGTCTTGTTCCTTATCAAAAGATGCCTTACCTTTATCAAGCTTTTTCTTATCTGTCTCTCCCCAGGTTCCCTCGTTTGTCTTTACCAGGGGCTCTACTCTAATACCTTCTTTTACCTTTTTGATTATTTGAATAGACCGCGCCAAAGGGAAGAAGGTATTAATATTAAAGTCTTTAGTGATTCTGTGATGTTCATACTCTGACACTATAGGCATGAGATAGTTTCCACCGAAAAGCTGGCTCAATTCGTCTATGATAATATCCTCTCTAAATCTTATATTATATCCCTCCATAAAAGTTGCTAGCTCTGGAACAGAAAATGGGTCGATCATAACCAAAAGATTGCCCCCTTTTTTTATATACGCTTTGATTGTCTTTATCTCGTTTTCAAGGAGTTCTTTTTGGGGGCCACTTATAATAAAGACTGAGGCATCTTCCGGGATATCTCTGGTACTTAAAAGGCTCAATTCCTTAACTTCATAATTTTGTCCTTGCAATACCTTTTTCGTCTCACCATATCCATCCTTATACGCGAGTCTTGTAATGTCGTTCTCTCCATGTCCCTTAAGAAAGTAAAGCACCTTCTTTTTATCTCTTATGACTCTGATTAAAGCGTTCGTAATCTTTTCTTCATTCCCCCAGGAAACCCTGCTCTCGTTCTCTTTGCTTTGAAGGATGATAGTGCCATAATCTATGATTCCATAATCCTTCGCCAATGCAGGGTTTCTGTCAGGATCCACTAAACGATACTTGAAATTGTTGTTTCTGTATCGATATAGCTTAAGAAACCCTTCCGCTTTTTTCCAATCAGCGGAATTTTCCTGGTAAAAAGCAGTGGCACTGACCTCTGTTTTGACAGAATTGAGTACTTTTAGTGTCTCGTCTGACAGGGTGTACCTCTTTGTCTCTGTCAGGTCGAACCTGAAATGATGCCTCATCGATATTGCCCCAATAAGGACAACGATCCCAAAGACAATCAAAATCATCACTAATGCATTCGCTCCATATCGGGTGGATCGATTAAATGAGAAATAATTTGGATGCATTCTTAACTTCTCCATTTATTAGATTCTAATGATCTCTTGGTTAAAAAGAGAAAGAAAAAAGAGAAGAGGAGGTAGAAGAGTATATCATGGGTATTTATGACTCCCTTTGCAAATTCTTGATAGTGTTCTAATATCGAAATCTGGATAAGAATCTCTGCGATTATTGGTCCTGTAAAATCAGCCCCCCATTGTATGATCCAGAAGAGCAACAAGACCCCAAAGGTCACCACTGCAGCGATAATCTGATTTTCTGTCAGGGTTGAAGCCAGTATGCCTACAGAGATAAAGGAGGCCCCGAGCAGGATAACCCCCAGATAACCCGATATCACAGGGCCTAACTCCGGTTCGCTTAAAGAAAAAATGATTGCCTGGTAAAAAAAGGTAGGGATTAACATCACAATGAAGGTGATGAAACATGCACCAAATTTTCCTAATATAATCTCCGTATCCCTCAGAGGGAATGTCAAAAGCAGCTCAAACGAACCGGATTTCTTTTCTTCAGAGAACAACCTCATTGTCAAAAAGGGCATTATGAATAGTACTAAGATGCTAAGCGTTGAAATCGTAGGGGTGACCACTCCATCCGTAATATTCAAACCCGTCTGTAAATAAGTATTATTAATTGATCGGACACACATAATGCCAAAAAAAGCAAAGATACTCGAAAAAAAATAACCGGAGATTATAGAGAAAACGAATATTACGATATATGCGATTGGGGATGTAAAATAAGATTTCAGTTCTCTTTTAAGAATTGCATAGGTATTTTTCATCTTTTATGCCTTTTCTTCTGTAACCAATTTTAAAAATATGTCCTCTAAGCTCATATCTATCGTATGCATCTGAGTAAGTATCCAGCCATTCTTTGATATTGTAATGAACAGATCCTTGCGTACATCTCGAGCGAGCGTAGAGTCAACAAAATAAGTGAATGCCCCTTCAGATATTGGATCCTTCTTCTCAATATTTACAACACCATCGATTCCTTTCAGTTCTTTCATTATATCCTCAGGAGGTCCTTCTATTTCTAAAAGAACCCTTGAATCTGTTTGAAAGCTTGTAACCAGGTTATCCGGCGTATCTACAGCAATTAGCTTCCCCTCATTAATTATAATCACTCTTTGACAGATCATACTTGCCTCTGGGAGGATGTGGGTGCTGAGTATGATCGTTCTCCTACCTGCGAGGTTCTTTATAAGCCCCCTTATCTCTCTAATCTGTCCGGGATCCAGGCCAATAGTGGGTTCATCCAATATAAGAACATCAGGATCATTGATGAGGGCCTGGGCGATTCCAATCCTTTGCCTGTAGCCTTTGGATAGCTTCCCAATAAGCTTATGAGAAACATCCGTTATTCCACACTCATCCATGACCTTTTCTATATTTCTCTTTCTTTCTTTTCTATGCACGCCTTTTATTTCAGCCACGAAGCTTAGATAGGCTGAAGTTGACATATCATTGTATAGAGGAACATTTTCGGGCTGGTATCCTACCCTTTTTCTAACTTCAAGAGAATCCTCAAATACATCGAAGCCAGCCACCGTTGCTTTCCCTTTCGAAGCCGGCATAAAACAACTCAATATCCTCATCGTCGTGGTCTTGCCCGCTCCATTAGGACCTAGAAACCCAAGGATCTCTCCCTTTTGTACGGTAAAGGTTAACCCCTTGATTGCAGGGGTTTGTCCATAGTATTTGGTTAGGTTTTCTACTTGAATCATTGGATATATCTTTCTGTTTATTAAACCGGGTTTTCTATCTTTAATTGACCGAAGGTTTCCTTTTTACCTAATACCTAAGAATCAATCCAGAGGATTGAAGTCCTATGAGACTCCATCGTTTTGCACCTTTATTGATATGGAATATAATTGCTCAATGCTAAAATGGACATCAGGCAAGAAAAGCTGATAATATGAATTGAAATTCCTGCTATATAGAGTGTTAGAAGATTATTCCCGCCTTTATGCTATAAATCGGAATCTTTGTATATTCAACATCAGCGGTTATATTCAAAGAGGATAAACTGAAAGTGGTCCCTGCAAAGAACCTTAGCAGAGTTATGTCCTCTTTGTCTAAATTTAAACCCGTAGGTAGACTTTTGGGCTTGCTATTGATCCAGACCGCTCCTACACCACCAAACGGGGTCATATCAAAAAACCCTTTACTGATTGAGAGGTCAAGTCCATATGTATCGAGATCCAATTGATCTACACCTAAGAGGCGGGAATATGATCCCCTGACTGCAATTGCAGCGGTGGTCATCGATCCCTCGGCTATCGCATACTTCAGCTCGGCCCCTATAAGCGATATATTCGAATCATAGACCTTGCTATAAATAGCGCCTATGTCCATCTTGGAAGGGAGTCCTTTTTTTATGTATATTTTGGGTATGGGTATCAAACCGGGCATATCCGAATCTTCAGTAGCTCTCTCCCAAAAATCCGAATCCTCATCTATATCAGCGGCTGAAATTTCCAGACCAACGTCAAAGCCGAATACTCCGAGCGGCTCGGCAGGTCCAAATCCCTTATAACTCAAAGAAGCGCCCAGTTCCTTACTGAATCTCTCAAAGTGTGATTGCATCATATCGATTTGAAAATCGATATCATCAGCCGAAGCTTCTGATGATACGAAAACAAAAAAGACAATAAGGATACAAAACAAGTATGAAATGATACGCGTCATGACACCATTCTTTCAAAATATATTTAAAATTATAAATTATACTAGCAATCTTCTCAAATTTCAAGCATAAAATTACCCTGGAGTGTATTAACCTCACTATTGCTTTTCTTTAAATTTTTATATAGAATATAATGGTTATTGAGTTAACACAGCAACGGAGGTCACATTATAACGCGTGCAGCTTATCTGAGCGGTGTACAGAGCGTTAAGAAAGAACAGAAGTGTTGCTGTATGGCTACGCGCATTAACAGATACATTAGTAACTGTCCAATTACAAAGATCAATACTGTTCTTTTTTACGCTCACTAAGGCGCGAGTTTTGCATGGGCTGATAATAGAAGTTTCATGGCAAGATTAGCCCGGGTAAAATTAGGGGAAAATTACGCAAAAGCAACGGGGTCAAGTAAGAAAGCTGATTTCTATTTTCCAGGACTGACCCTTTTTTTCTTTTTTTCCTTTCTATGTATTGTTGGAATCGACAAGTACCCTGAGATCTTGGAATAAAATATGGATACTAAAAGATATTTCGAAATCCTTAAGCTTGATTCTAATGCCTCACTAAGTGAAGTGAAGCAAGCCTATCGAGATTTAGTCGATGTTTGGCATCCTGACCGGTTTTCTCATAATCCGCGCTTACAAAAAAAAGCTGAGGAAGAGTTGGAAAAAATTAACATGGCTTACAGTGAGGCTTGCTCTTTTTTAGAATCAGAAGAACGCCTAAGATTTGAAGCTAAGGCAGAAGGGATGGCTAGGCGAGAGGCGGAAGCTAAATTTCATGAAGCAAAGGCTGAAGCGGCAGCACAGAGGGAGGAAAAAACTAAGGCTAAATCGGAATCAGATATTGACTGGGAAAATCGTGTATTATGTGCAGATGGAAGGTGTATAGGCATAATCGACCGCGATGGTCGGTGTACGGAATGTGGGAAAACACTTAAAGAATCAAAAGAAAAGGTTGAATCCCATCGAGAAGACCATTCTGATTACGAAAATGAGCATATTGACTGGGAGAACCGTGTATTATGTGGTAACGGCACATGTATAGGTATAATCGGGCCTGACGGACGGTGTACAGAATGTGGAAAACGCCTTGTGTGAAAAATGGAACAGTACTTGACAATAGACTTTTGACCTAACGAATAAGGTTAGATTGTGTGAGGAACGAACCACAATCTGAACCGTTTGTTGGACAAGCCCGATAATGGCACGGCGTTTGCTAATAGAAAATATCTTTTTGGAGAGCGATTATTGTAAAGATAACCTGGGATATGAGGGAGTTAAGGAAGACTTATAAGATCGTAGGATTTTATTCATTATATTCAATCTTAGGCTATTTTTTTACACATTGCCAGGTTTTTCTCAGTAATTC
>JAUXFK010000110.1 GCA_030623035.1 Deltaproteobacteria bacterium
ACTATGCCTTACAATATTAAGCTTGAGGTATTCGAAGGCCCTTTAGATCTCCTGCTTCATCTGATTAAAAAAAATGAACTGGACATATATGATATTCCCATTGCAAAGATTACCCAACAGTACTTTGAATACCTGGATCTCATGAAGACCCTCAATCTCGATATTGCCGGCGAATTTGTCGTAATGGCAGCAACCCTGATGCATATAAAATCCAGGATGCTATTGCCTCCAGCAGACGATGAAGGAAAAGATGTGGAAGATGAAGAAGATCCAAGGGCTGAGTTGATAAGACGTCTTATCGAGTATCAGAAGTTTAAAGATGCTGCAAATCGATTAAAGGACTATGAAATATTAGACAGAGATGTGTTTATTAGGGGAGCAAACGGTGAATCCATTGAAGAAGAGAATGGCCTCCATGATATCACTATTTTTGAATTAATCGAGGCCTTTAAAAGGATACTTAAAGAAACACCCCCTGAAGACTTTTTGTATGTTACAGTTGAAAAGATGTCGATCAATGACAGGATAATAGAGATCATTGAAAGGATGGAGAATGTAACCAGTATCGCTTTTGAGTCTCTATTTCTTAGACCGTCAGATAAAAGCGATATTATTCTGACCTTTCTGGCATTACTTGAACTTATTCGCCTGATGATCGTAAGGGTCATACAGGCAACCCCCTTTGGAACCATTAGAATCTTTCCGATTCATCAAAAACTTTCTGAAGAGATTAATAAACAGAACGGTTAAAAGGCCCTTTAGATAAATTGGATAGAAAATACCTGAAATCGATCATAGAGAGTTTAATATTTATCTCAGAGACCCCCATCACCATAAATAAGATTAGGGAAGTCATCGATGGGCCGGACAAAAAGACATTGAGGGGTTTGATAATGGAATTAATAGAAGAATACAAAGCAATGGACAGGGGGTTTATATTATCAGAAGTTGCTGGAGGGTATCAATTTAGAACCAGGCCGGAATACGCTAAATGGAATCGAAAATTAAAAGGGGCAAAACACCTGAGACTCAGCCAGCCTGCTATGGAAACCCTTGCTATTGTTGCATATAAACAGCCTATTACCCGTCCTGAAATTGAATATATCAGAGGAGTTGATGTGGGTGGGATTTTACGGTCTCTTTTAGGTAAGAGACTTGTCAGGATACTGGGAAAGAAGGAAGTGCCGGGAAGACCTCTCATATATGGTACCTCTGCTAAATTTCTGGAAGTGTTTGCAATAAAAGATTTAACGAGCCTTCCAACCTTACAAGAGATAGAGGAACCTTAAAAGAAACCCTCTATTCCCTCGGGCACAATTCAAACGATATGAAAGAACGACTCCAAAAGATTATTGCAAAGGCTGGGTTGGCATCTCGAAGAGAGGCAGAAATTCTTATTAGTGATGGAATGGTGAGAGTTAACGATAAAATCGTAACCGAGCTGGGCATTAAAGCCGACCTTATTGAAGACAAAATAGAGGTAAAAGGAGAGCCCATCACGAGCCTGGAAAAAAATGTCTATATAATGCTCAATAAACCGAAAGGGTACATCACAGCGCTGAAAGACCCACAGAGAAGGCCCATAGTTACTGACCTTCTATCAGATATAAAACAAAGGGTATTCCCCATAGGGAGACTGGACTATGATACTGAGGGGTTACTACTGTTTACCAATGACGGTGATCTTGCTCACTGTTTACTCCACCCGGGCAGCAGGATTTTTAAGACCTATCTGGGTGAGATTGACGGCATGTTAAACTCTGGTAAAATCAGTAGATTCAAATCTGGGATTGAGTTAAGCGATGGGATTACCGCCCCTGCGAAGTTAGAGTTTATAAGAAGGAAAAAAAATAGAAGTTTATGGAAAATCAGTATCTATGAAGGGAGAAAGCGGCAGATAAAGAGAATGTTTGAAAGTATAGGGTACACGATTTATGAACTAAAACGGATCGGATTCGGCCCCTTAGAATTAGGTCGACTGGCCACTGGCAAATACCGATTTTTAACCGATCGAGAGCTGAAAGACTTAAATAAGACTTTAAAACTTGCACAAACGGTTAGAATATGACTCTCTTTTGAGACAGCGGTCTCTGGGTGCTTCTGATACGGTTTCTGTTAAATTTGTAGTAACAGTTTAGCTTTTTGAAAAAAGTCGCTTCAACGGCAATCAAATTTTAATCCGTGTAAAACTCGCATCCAAGTGAACGTAAAGAAAGAACAGTATATCACTATTCAATTAAGTATCTCCATTATGACCTATTTCAGATATAAAATGTGAGGTAATCCCCCTGTTCTTTCTTAACGCTCACTAAGACGCTCAGACAGTACACGCATTAAAATTTGACCGTCGTTGAAGCTTGCTGATAGCCTTCTATTTCATAGCGCTAAAATGATACAATTTGCAAAGCATGATCGAAAAAAGGCATTGATTTGCCCTTTCATTAAGGTACATATTTTCAACAAACCTTATGAAATGGGAAAGACAAGGAGAATCTTATGATAGATCAAGAGAAAATAAAAGCAGTTCATGGTTACGTAAAAGATGAATTTCAGGGGTGTTTAATCGAAGATACCTATGATAAGTTGCGAACTGTCCAGACCTTCCGAATCATATACGAAGAATCCATATTCCTCATTACAATTTTACGAGAGTTCTTCGATGATAACAGCCCTTCAGACATCCCGGCTTTGCTACGAAGCTTCCTCCTTGCGGAACATTTGCGAGATATTGGTAGTACCCCATTGATTGTAACGAAAGAAGGCCTTAAACTCGAATAAAATAAAAAAAATAACCCGATAGATTCTCGTACGAGCATAAAAGGAAATGCCCTGCCCGCCTGCTCCCACTCTTTTGGCCCTAACAAACTAAGATATATAACAAAATGAGAATGTTTCTCAATGGATTTAGCAATAATAGCTTTTTGGGGCATTGAAATACTTAATGAGACCTTAGTATACCCCAAAATGGTCATTAAATATGCTTAGACCCTTTTTCTTGACACAAAGTATATTCTTACTATATTATAAGTATAAAACAAAAAAGAACTTTTTTTTAAAATTGATCGTATTCATCTTTCATTACGATAACCAATCTATAAAAAGATCCCCTTTTAGTTTCTATCTGTAGATTGCTTATGCAAATCCCTCCCCATGAATCGGAATCTAAATTATTATACATGCTTCTGGGGTTATATGTAGTTGAGCATAATTCATGAAAACCTTTATAGATTATCTGAAAAATATACTTTTTAGAATTAAAGAAGCCCTTTTAAAATCTCCCAATGTTTATGATTTTAGCTTTGGTCAGGTTCTTAAGCGAAGGGGCGTTATTACAGATGACCAGCTGCAAAGTGCACTGAAGGAACAGAGAGATAAAATCAGTAAACTTGGCAAAGCTGTCCGCCTTGGCAAGGTTATTGTTGAACTGGGATATGCGAGTGAGGATAAAATCCTGGAGGTTATAAACAAGCAATATAGCCTCTCGGTAAAGTCCCTTGATGAAGATATTAAAGGGCCATTAAAAGAAAGAAGAGAGAACTTTTTAAAAGAACTCCCCTCTACCAGAGTGCCGATATGGTTTCAGTTATCGGTTTCTGTTACGGCCTTTATTATTCTTACCATATTTATCTTCAGTTATATAAATCTTACTCGTCAAAAAGAGCAGCTATACCAACAGACTGTTAAGATTGGGATGGTCAGTCTGAACTATTTCAGCAGCACTGCCCGGATTCCCCTTTTAGATGACGATATCTTACAACTTAACTCACTGATCAAAGATGCAAAGGCTGTAAAGGGGATTCTTTATGCGATTATAGTAGATGTAGACGACAAAATAAAGGCACATACGGATCATATGAAGATCGGCATGCCCTACAAGGAATATGGTAATACTGGAAAGAGAGTAAAAGAAGATATTGCTTATTTTGACTATTTCACTTTGTCAGGGGAACACATTGTTGATCTCGTCCAACCAGTTATATTTAAAGACAATAAATTGGGAGAAGTCCATGTGGGGGTATCGATTGACTTCATTGAACAGTTGGTTCAAGAAAACAAGAAATCCATTATTACAATGACTCTGATCAGTTTTATAATTGGTGTCTTGGTATCATTGTTTCTTGGACTACGTTTTTCCATGCCTGTTTCGAAGCTAGTAATGGCAACCGAGAAAATAATAGAAGGGGATTATGAATATAGAGTGCGCTTGAAAAGGAATGACGAACTTGGAACCCTTGCAAGCGCGTTTAATAAGATGAGCAAAGAACTCAACAAGAAGGCAATAATGCAGGATTCTTTTGGGAAGTACATAGGTTCCGACGTACTTGAAATGATCATGGCAAATCCTCAAAACCTCTGGCTCAAAGGCTTTAGGAATGAGGCTACAATTATTTTTACTGACATCAGAGGATTTACATCTTATTCTGAAGTTAATGAGCCAGAAGAAGTCGTCGAGAGGTTAAATGAGTACCTCGGAATAGCCACTCAAGTTATACTCGATTACGGTGGATATGTTGATAAGTTTATAGGGGATGCGGTCTTAGGCGTTTTTGGTGTGCCTGTCTACCATGAAGACCATGTTGAAAGGGCTGTAAGAGCTGCATTTGATATGCAAAGCGCTTTTCAAAAAGCAGGCAAGAACGGAAACAGACTCCTTTCATCCGTAGGGATTGCCATCAACACTGGAGTTGTCGTTTCAGGCAATATTGGGTCACAGTTTAAGATGGAATATACGATAATCGGAGACAGTGTCAATATAACTTCACGCTTGAATGAACTGGCCGGCCCTGGAGAAATCATCATCAGTAAAAAAGTCTGCGATCTACTTAAAGATACAATTACTGTAGAAGTACTCCCCTCTCAAAAACTCAGAGGTAGATCAGAAGAGATTGAGGTATTTAAGGCGTTAAGTATAAAGGATATAAATTAATGTGGCTAAAAGCAAATAAAATAAACTCCCTATTTAAGTACTTATCATTGTTTTGTATTCTGTTACCTGTATTAACTGCCTGCGCCGCGTTTTCATCAAAGCGTATTTATAAAGATTTCGTTATTGTTAAGGCGAAATCAGAAGACAGCCTTTCTTCTCTTGCCGGAGAATATTTAAAAGATATGTCAAAGGGCTGGGTTATTGCTCAATTTAACGGGATTAAAAACATAACAACCGGGGAAAAATTGATAATCCCTATTAAGCCTTTTGATAGAGGTCGTTTAAGAATATATGGCCTTCAAACTGTTCCCATACTTACATACCATAGATTTTCCAGGAAGAAAGCAGACAAAATGGTTGTAACTGAGGCTTCATTCGATGCACAGATGAAATATCTAAAAGAAAACGGATATCATGTAATCAAATTAGACCAGCTATTAGACCTTCTCAACCTTAAATACCAGGCACAAAAGAAGTCCGTTGTTATCACGATTGATGGTGGATGGCGTTCTTGCCATGAAATAGCTTTTCCGATACTAAAAAAGTATGGATTCCAGGCAACACTTTTTATTTACACTGAT
Organism: Deltaproteobacteria bacterium; assembly: GCA_030623035.1. Classification (GTDB taxonomy): domain Bacteria; phylum Desulfobacterota; class UBA8473; order UBA8473; family UBA8473; genus JAUXFK01. The sequence continues at coordinate 5,509 of JAUXFK010000110.1, forward strand.
TTTATTGGCAGGAAAAAAGCAATGTCATGGGAACAGGTTAAAGAGATGTCAGAAAATGGCTTTGACATCCAATGCCATAGCAAAACGCATCGAAATTTAGCGAGATTGCATGGAGATGAAACATTAAACGATTACGTCAAAGCCTTAGACAGGGAGATATCCTTATCAACAAAACAGATCAAACAGAAATTGGATAAACAATGCAAATACTTTGCATATCCCTTTGGTGAAACCAACAGTATGGTTATTGAGGTTTTGAAAAAATACGGTTATCATGCTGCTTTTACTATAACCCGAGGGAGTAATCCTTTCTTTATAAATAACTTTATGATAAAAAGATCCGTTATTTACGGCACTTTTAACTTAAGAGAGTTTAAGAAGAATTTAATCGTTTTCACTAAGGCTGACCTGAAATGAAAAGATATTTATCCAGGACTTTCTTTCTTACATTTATAATGGTGCCTTTTTTCTTAGGCTGTGCGGATTTGATGAAAATTCAAGATAGAGACAATCATATATTGACTGAGAAGTTACAAACAAAAGTAAAAGAATACGAGAAACTCGATGATTTGCAATTGGCACTCTTTCATTGGCAGATTATCGGACGTTTAAACCCGAAAGATATAAAAGTTGAAAAAAAAATATCGAACTTAAAGACAAAAATAGATAAGGAGGCCAAGAGACATTTCAATAAAGGCCTGGTCTATTATAAACAGAATTCTCTGGAATCGGCCCAAAAAGAGTTCTTGATTACACTGCGATATCAGCCGGATCACAAAGATGCGCTTTTTTATCTGAAAGAGAGGTTCAACACCAACAACTATATGAAATATACGGTGAAAAGAGGGGATACCATTTCAAAAATAGCAAAAACATTTTATAGGAACCCGCATCTTTATTTCCCAATTGCTTACTTCAATGATCTTAATCTAGCAGCAATACTAATGCCGGGAACAATACTGAAAATTATTACATTAGAACCCATGATCACAGAGCAGTTAATCGATATTGAAAAAGAATTGAATGTAGCAAGAGACCTATTGAAAAGAAAGAAATATAACGATACACTTCCTGTTTTAGAGAAAATATTAGATTATGATCCTACAAATTCAGAAGCTGAAAACCTGAAGAATACCGCTTATTATAAAATGGGAGAGATGTTGTATTTAAAAAAAGAGTACCGTTCATCATTGAAGATGTTTAAAAGAGTTGATCCTGATTACAAAGGTGTTAAAGAATCGATATCAAAGGTCAATCTACGATTTAAAAAACAGGCAGATGAACATTACCGAAAAGGAGTTAAGCACTATATCAATGAGGAGCTTAAGAAAGCCATAGAAGAATGGGAAAAGGCTTTAACTGTTTATCCAGCGCATCAAGATGCAAAAAAATACATTAAAGCTACGAAAAGGTTACTTAAAAAATTGGATAAAATTAAAGATACCAATTAAAATTATTGACATTTTTTCTTTCCATGATATTAAAATATAGAATATTGGTAACAGTTTAGCCTGTTCGACAAAGACCATCCAAATCATTATCTGGCTAAACAGTTACAAAATATTCGATTAGGTATCACTGAATATGTCTGCAAATCCACTTGAAATTATCTTTCAACCACGTTCAATAGCTGTAATCGGTGCATCAGGAGACCCCAAGTCTTTAGGATATCACTTCCTGCGTCATCTTATCGATTACGGTTATCGGGGTAAAATCTATCCAGTAAACCCCAAGTTGAAGGAAGTTTTTAACCTTACGGCCTATCCGAATCTGGGAGAGGTTCCAGATACAGTCGATTATGTAATCTGTTGTATATCTGCTTCGAAAGTGGTTGAACTGATTTCGGAGTGTTCCATCCGCGGTGTAAAAGCGGTTCATCTCTTTACTGGCCGTTTAAGCGAAACGGGACGTATGGAGGCAATTGAGACAGAGAGACAGATCCTCAAGAAAGCAAAAGAGTTTAATATCCGTCTAATAGGCCCCAACTGTGCGGGCTTATACTATCCGGGAGGAGGAATATCTTTTAGTTACGACTTCCCAAAAGACTCAGGTTTTGTTGGTGCATTTTTTCAAAGTGGAGGAGCTGCTACGGAATTTATTCGGTATGCCTCTTTACGGGGGATACGCTTCAGTAAAATTATCAGTTATGGAAACGCCATTGACCTGAATGAAACCGATTTTCTACAGTATTTTTCAAAAGATAAAGAGACAAAAATCATCTTGGGTTATATAGAAGGGGTAAAAGACGGCAGGACTTTCCTCAATATGCTTAAAAGTGTCGCATCAATAAAGCCGGTTATCATTATCAAAGGGGGAAGGAGCAATGCCGGCATTCGGTCGGCTGCCTCTCATACTGCTTCGATAGCTGGTTCTATTGATATTTGGGAAACAGCCTTAAAACAGTCAGGCGCCGTACTCGCTGAATCCATGGATGACATGATTGATCTGGCCGTCGCTTTTTCTTTCCTCCCAGAAATCTATAAAACCCATGTCGGGATAGCAGGAGGAGGGGGTGGAAGAACCGTCCTTTCTGCTGATGAATGGGAAGAAGCGGGTTTCAATGTTGTGCCTTTACCGGATCGTATAAGAAACAAAATAAGAGAAGTGGCACCCGATATATGGGACTGGATAGGGAATCCAGGTGACAGATCGATGATGGAAGGAAGCCGGTTTTCTACTGGAGATTTACTCGAAATGATGTCAAAAGAGACAGACTTCGATCTTCTCATAGCGAATGTAACAGATGATGCACCTTTTGAAAAAGAGATGTGGATCCATACAATCAGAAAGGAGATTGATGACTTTATTGATATTCATAGAAGTAGGGCAAAACCACTGGCAGTAATCTTGCGTACTGCTGATTTAGGTATCAGTCATTCTGAAAACTGGCGCTGGGAATTCATTGCTGAACAAAGAACACGTCTTATAGATGCTCAAATTCCGGTTTTTTCTACCTTTAGCAGAGCCGCTAAGACAATAGGACGTTTAATAGATTACTATCAAAAAAAGTCTCATGTGCCGTCTTTATAGTTAGTGCCCATCCATAAATGGCTCTTTTGCCCAATCTCTGCGTCAGGCTCAGATTTTCAAAAAGCTAAACTGTTACAAAAAATAAAATAAAGGGTCAAAGCAAAAAGAAGGTTTTTGAAAGAGGGAAAGAGAGTTTATAGGTTAATTTTCAATAAAAAAACAAAGAGGAGGGAATGATTATGGTAGATGCAAATAGTATTCGTGGGGATGATATTAGGGAACTTTTTGTGAAGAAGCCGGAGGTGTTAGCAAAATTCGCAGGAGTTGATATAAAATTGGATACAGTTAAAAATGAACATTGGATAGATGTAAAGCCAGGCCGTCAGAAGATAGATTTTTACTGTGAAGACAACGAGGGGAAATACTATGTAATTAAGGTTGCCTTCAAAGAGAAGCCCCTTAATGCAGTAAGACATCCGAATATATGGCAAAAGAGGGTAGCTGAGATGTATGAGATAGATGAGAATAAGGTCCTTGGAATTTTATTAATCGATGAAGAGACGGTTACCTCTAGCCCGAGGAACCAAAAAGATATAGACGCCTTTCCTAATATCAAGACAGTACAGTATAAGATTGCTGACATCATAAAGGAAATGTAAGGCGAACAAAACAAAGAAGCTGTATTTATATTACACACGATTGGGTGAATAATTGTTTTTATATTTAATAATGATGAATTCGTAAAAAGTAGTCACTCCGGTGAAAACCGGAGTCCAGATGGTTCGCAACTGCTTGAAAACACTGGATTCCGGCTTTTGCCAGAATGACGGGAAATGGTATTTTTTGACTTTTTACGAGATCA
>JAUXFK010000063.1 GCA_030623035.1 Deltaproteobacteria bacterium
AGAAGTATAACATTCAGGAAAAGAAAAATTCAAATCGATTAATGACATTTTTCGCTGAATATTGTATGTTTTCATAATGTTACAACGTTTTCAAATTGCAACGTTGGGACAGTAGTGGTTTTTAATATAATTAAATTTGTATGATAATTTAAATAAATATGCAAATAAATTTATACATTGCTCTATTATTTTTTTTCGTATCATCTTAGCACTACGAAATAGAAAACGATCCGCAAGCTTCAACGACGGTCATATTTTAATGCGTGTACTGCCTGAGTTTCCCCCTTAAAAAACATTTGCCGGACTCTGAAATGGACGACTCTTATGTGGACTTTTGAATAATAACTTGCCTTTCGGTTTTGTATGGTTAATAATATGAGAAAGGCTATTCCTCCCCCCTTTCAACCGGGAAGTATTGAAGGCAGTGAAACAAATTGACAGTAAACTCTTCCTTGAAAAACTCCTTAGCGAAAATAAAAGATGTTTTCGAAGGTTCTTTGCAGTTGATCTGTGAGGCATCGAAATGATTGTATCAATCCTGTTACAAAGGGAGAAATATCGTATGCGATACTTATTTTTAATTTTATGCATCCTGGTTGTAGTCAGTACAACCGCAGAAGGAAAAACGCAAAAGACGCCCGAAACACACCCATTCCCCTCACTCATCCCCAATGTCCGAATCATCGAACCGCTCGATTTTTGCGGCGAACCGGTTGAGCTTGATAAACACAGCATCCGTGAACGCATGGAAAAAGAGCTGCTGATTACAATATGGGATCGTGCACAGGCAGCTCTCTGGATCAAACGTTCCACCCGCTATTTTCCGCTGATTGAAGAGATGCTGAAGAAGGAAGATATGCCGGCAGATTTAAAATACGTTGCTGTTGCAGAAAGCGCCTTAAGACCCCATGTGCGTTCGACCAAAGGGGCAGTTGGCTTCTGGCAATTTATAGAAGCCACGGGCCGAAGATACGGTCTGGAAATCGACTCAGACAAGGATGAACGAAAAAATATCTTTAAATCCACGGAAGCGGCCATTGCCTATCTTAAAGAACTCTATAATATCTTCGGTTCCTGGACACTGTCGGCGGCTGCTTACAACATGGGTGAGCAAGGGCTTCAATCCGAAATATTAGCTCAAAGATGCAACAACTACTATGGTCTCTACCTCCCTTTGGAGACCCAGCGCTATATTTTTAGAATTGTTTCAGCGAAACTGATACTATCTGATCCTGAAAAGTACGGATTCAAATTTACAAAAGAAGACCTATACCCTCCGATCGAATTTAATCGAATAAAACTCAAATGCTACCGGGAAACGCCCATTGTCATCATTGCCCAGGCTGCCAATACGACTTTCAAGGGCATCAAGGATTTAAATCCTGAGATCAGAGGCCACTATATTGCTGCCGGCAGTCATTCCATTCTCATACCCAAAGGTTCGACCAAGGATTTTCATTCGCGTTTCAAGACCTTTCTTGATCAGTGGCTGGCCAACAAGAAAGAACGGGTCTATGTGGTTAAGAAGGGCGATAATCTCTCAAGCATTGCAAAACGCTTTAATGTTCCTCTGCCTGCCTTAATGATCTGGAACCGACTGAACATGAATAAACACATCCATCCTGGAGACCGGCTGGTAATCTATCCAAATGGGATTGAATTAGAAGAGGGGAATTTGTAAGGAGGAAATGAAAAAAGCCAAAACATACTTTTCATGTCAATCCTGTGGATATCATGCCCCCAGATGGCTGGGCAGATGCCCGGACTGCGGTGAATGGGATACCATGATAGAAGAGAAGATCAATGAACCATCTCCTTCTCAGGTAGAATATTTGGGCATAGATGTTACGGAGGCACCCCTACCAATCACTGAAGTAAGGCTGGATGAGGAAGACAGAATTTCTACATGTATCAAAGAATTCGACCGGGTCTTAGGCGGAGGTTTAGTAGCGGGGGCTATGGTTCTGGTTGGAGGTGATCCGGGGATCGGAAAATCAACCTTACTCCTACAGGTGATGAATAATCTTGGCCACTTAAAAAAAACTGTGCTTTATGCCTCCGGAGAAGAATCCGCAAAACAAACCAAGATGAGAGGAGAGCGACTCGGTGTATCCTCAAAAAATCTATACGTAGTTTCAGAGATATCCCTGGAAAAGATTATCGAAGAGGTAAAAAAGCTGAAACCTCACGTTCTGGTAATCGATTCTATCCAGACAATCTATACTTCCATCCTGCAATCCGCTCCTGGAAGCATCTCTCAGGTTAGAGAGACCACTGCAAAACTCATGTATATATCAAAGAAGACGGGAATGTCTACATTTCTGATCGGACATGTAACCAAAGAAGGGGCGATCGCTGGCCCAAGAGTTCTGGAGCATATGGTAGATACGGTCTTGTACTTTGAAGGAGACCGAGGTCATCCCTATCGAATACTACGAGCTTATAAAAACCGATATGGATCGACCAATGAGATTGGGGTATTTGAGATGAAAGAATCCGGTCTAAAAGAGGTTGTAAATCCATCTGAACTCTTTTTGTCTGAGAGACCCATAAACGTTTCAGGGTCAGTGGTGATCTCCAGCGTTGAAGGCTCCAGACCGATTCTTGTCGAACTTCAAGCGTTGGTCAGCCCAACCAGTTTCGCTGTGCCCCGCAGAACAACGATTGGGGTGGATCATAACCGCGTATCTTTACTGGTAGCTGTCTTGGAGAAAAAGGTGGGGATGAGTCTTGCAAACCATGATATTTTTTTAAACGTTGCCGGAGGGGTAAGGATAGACGAACCAGCCGTTGACTTAGGGATCATTGCCTCAATTGCATCCAATTACTTTGATAAACCCATTGACCCAAAAACGGTTGTATTCGGCGAGGTAGGATTAGGTGGGGAAATCAGGGGGATAAGCCAAGGGGATATGCGGTTAAAAGAATCTGAAAAACTGGGTTTTACCCAATGCATATTGCCGAAGGCCAATAAAAAGACCTGTAAAGGAAAGATGGATATCAAATTGATAGGTGTCAATACGGTTGAAGAAGCCCTGGAAATACTATTTGGTCTCTGAACCTTCAGACGGATTCTCTTTTTCCTGCTTTGGCTTTATACTAAAATGCGTAAGGACCTTCTCTTTTATCTCGTTTGCGATATCCGGATGTTCTTTTAAGAAAACCTTCGCATTCTCTCTGCCCTGTCCGATGCGTTCATCTTTATATGCATACCATGCCCCACTCTTTTGTATCAACTCGCCTTGGGTCGCTATATCCAAAAGATCACCTTCTTTGGATATTCCTTCCCCATACACGATATCAAACTCAACTTCCTTAAAAGGCGGAGCAACCTTGTTCTTTACAACCCTGACTCTGGTTCTGCTTCCCTTAATATCTTGGCCGTCTTTTATATATGCAATACGACGTATATCCAGCCTAACAGAAGAGTAAAACTTCAGTGCATTTCCGCCTGTCGTTGTCTCAGGGTTTCCATAAAAAACACCGATCTTCATCCGTATTTGATTTATAAATATAACAACGGTCATTGATTTACTAATCGTAGCTGTTAACTTTCTGAGGGCTTGGGACATAAGCCTTGCCTGAAGACCCATATGAGAATCTCCCATCTCCCCCTCGATCTCCGCCCTTGGTGTCAAAGCAGCTACCGAATCAATAACTATCGCGTCTATTGCTCCACTTCTTACGAGCATATCTGCTATCTCTAAAGCCTGTTCCCCGGTGTCTGGCTGGGATATCAACATATCTTCAATCTTTACCCCTAATTTTCGAGCATATCTTGCATCCAGGGCATGTTCTGCATCTATAAATGCTACGATTCCGCCGCTTTTTTGAGCTTCTGCAATGATATGGAGGGCCAGGGTTGTCTTACCTGATGCTTCAGGTCCAAAAATCTCCACAACACGTCCCCTCGGAATTCCACCGATTCCCAGAGCAATATCCAGGCTCAGCGATCCTGTAGAAATCGTTGGGATATCCTTTATAATTGTGTCTGCACCCAGTCTCATAATAGAACCTTTGCCAAATTGCCTCTCAATCTGGTTTACAGCGAGATCAACGGCTTTTTCTTTATCAAGGTCAATACCCATAAGAAATCTCCTTAAAAATCTATAAAGGTCAAACAAAAAGGCTTAGGGCCTGCATAATTGTTTAACCATTGTAAGGAACGATCAAGATTTTGTGATTTGGCCAAACAGTTATGAGCCTGCTAATTTAAAGGTGTTTAACTTTGAATAGACCGCTCCGGCAGGACGCAATTCACTCTTAAACAAATATAGAGCCTCTATTTGAAATGAACCCAACTCACACCCTTTAAACTTTTCTATCTTTTCTATTAATATCCTCTTTTCCTTCAAAGACTTCACCCTTCCCAATGTTAAATGAGGATTGAACTGTCTTTGCTCAGGATCAAATCCAATCTTTTCCAGGTTTTTCTCTATCTTATTATAGAGAATTTTCAAAGTATCTTCACATTCGTCAACACCAACCCATATCACTCTCGGGCGCATGAGATTGGGAAAGACACCTATATCTCTTACCTTTAAATGAAAAGGAGTGAACTTCGAAGCGACTTCAGTAATAACACGGGAAATTTCTTCAATGGATTCCTCTTCAATATTGCCGAAAAACTTTAGCGTTAAATGGATACTTCCGGGCCTTGCCCATTTCACCAAAGATAAAGAAGGCTTTAAATCGTTTTGTAACTCTCTGATCTTTTCGATTATCTGAAATGGAAGCTCTATAGCTAAAAAGCTACGAATCATCACATTTTTTACCTAAATCGTGTCCATCCATAAATAGTACCTCCTTATCAAATCCAGGGCGCTCTGCGAGGTTAAAAGCCGGACTTGAGCTCGATCCCCCGGGAAATTATAACTCTTTACGATCGTCTCCTTACTGTCGGAAAGAGAGATAAATATAAGGCCAACCGGCTTTTCTGGAGTTCCACCTCCGGGGCCGGCAATGCCGGTTACCCCTAAACCCAATGTGGTCTTCCCGTATTCCCGTATACCCTCAGCCATCTTTTTTGCAACCTCACCGCTCACAGCACCAAACTCATCTAACATACGTTTGGGTACATGGAGAAGATCGATCTTCGTTTGGTTATCATAAGCCACTACCGCCCTTTTAAGGTAGTCCGAGCTGCCTGGTATGTCCGTTAATCGACGGCTTATCAACCCCCCAGTACAAGACTCTGCCAAAGCAATAGTATCCCCATTTGATCTTAAAAGGTCACCTACGACCCCCTCAATGGTTTGACCATCTTTGCCAAAAACATAATCTCCCAGTCTCTTTGCTATTTCATCTGCCACTTCGGATACCTTAGAGCAAACCTCATTATCATTCTTTCCTTTTGCGGTAATCTTGATGTAGTTCTCTGGAAAATTCGGTAAAAAACCTATCCGGATACCCTCATCTCTTTCAACAATATCTTTTATCAGCTCCGCTATCCTTGACTCACCAAGACCAAAGACCTTCAGGGTTTCTGTCTTGAATCGAAATCCTTCTCCCTTTTCCCTTTTAAGGATAGGCAGGACACTCTCATCTGTCATCCTTACCATTTCTCTGGGTACGCCCGGAAGGAAGAAGGAGAGCCTGCCATTCTCACGGATCATGAATCCACAGGCAGTTCCTATCGGATTATGAATCAATTCTGCTCCTTCAGGAATCATGGCCTGCTTTTCATTGTTAGGAGGCATGCTGAGCCCTGCCGAGTCAAACAGTTTTTTAATCCAGTTAAGTGCCTGTTCGTTTTGTATGAGTTTTCTTTTTAAAGTCTTCGCTACTACGCAGGCAGTAATATCATCATGGGTAGGTCCCAAACCACCTGTAACCAAAATAACTTCCGCCCTGTTCAATGCACTTTTAAGAGATTCTTTGATATCCGGTTCATTATCACCCACAGATGTCATCCATCTGACCTCTATTCCAACAGATATTAACCGCTCAGCCAAAAAAGATGAGTTTGTATCCATAACGCTACCGGAAATCAGCTCATTACCAATGGCAATAATCTCTGCATACATACAATCATACCATTCAATTAAAATCTGTAACTGTTTAGCTTTTTGAAATTTTAGTTGCTTCAACGGTAGTCAAATTTTAACGCGTGCAACTGTTTAAACATCTAAATGAGTTAAGAAAGAACAGGGGGGAAAGATGCGAGTTCTGTACGGGTTAAAATTTGATTGCCGTTGAAGCTTGGAGAGTGCTTTCTTTTTCATAAGACTAAAATAATACTAAAATCTTATAAACCGAAAACCCTGTAAAACCAGGTTCGTATAAACTCCAGCGACTAAATCGTCTAAAACAACACCGTATCCGTTCTTAACCTTTTTATCGAAATAACTGGCAGGAAAAATTTTAATGATATCGAACAACCTGAAGAAGAAAAAACCAAGAACGATGTAAAGAAACCGATTCGGAACAAAGGCCATTGCCACCAGAAATCCAAATATTTCATCAATGACGATATGGCTGCTATCATTTTCGAGTAATATCTTTTCCCCTTTTGCCGAAATAAAGACAGCAAAAAAGAATAAACAAAATAGTATGCTGATATAAAATAATGGATTGGAAGTGTATATCAGCAGGTATATCCCAATACCAACCAGCGTTCCAACGGTTCCGGGGAATACGGGGAAATAACCGCTGTAAGCCCCGGTTGCGACAAAAAGGATTAATCTATTTCCCAAATTAGACGACATATACACTAGGTTATAATTTAATTCATGCACTGTCAATCGATTTCATTTTGCGCAGAAATTAAATCGAAAACCCCCTGTTTATAAAAGGACCATAGATTGACGATCACATTAAATCATAGACGATCAGGTGGTTCTTTATTCCTGAAACTTTCATCTTATACTTCCGATTGAATTCAAATAAACCCTGGCACTTTTTATAGGTTTCTTCGCTGATCAATATCTGATCTGCTTTTGCCAACTTGCTTAATCGTTCAGCAACAACAACCCCCTCACCAATCACAGTGTAATCATATCGATAAGTAGAGCCTACATTTCCGATAAAGACTCTGCTCGTGCTGATGCCCACACCCAAACCTATGGACTCTAATGAAGAAAATCTCGCTGTCCATTTTTCCTTTTGCTTATTGAAGCTTTGCATCATCTCCCTGGCAGCTTTTATAGATTGATATTCAGGTTTTTCTATAGCCAGCGGTGCACCAAAGAAGGCCATGATCGCATCACCAATAAACTTATCCACAGTCCCTTGATATTTGAAGATAATCCTGGTCATCGAAGCAAAAAACGTATCCAGAAACTCCTTTACATATGACATCTCCAAACTTCCCAAAAGATTGCTGAATCCTCGAATATCGGCAAACATAACCGTCAGCACCTTCTCTTCCGCTAAACCCTCACTTGAAGGATATCTCAACATCTCATCGACCACATCCGGTGAGTGATATTGTGCAAGTATCGTACGAAGTCTCTTCTTTTCCTGGGATTCCTCCAATAGTTTTGCCCCTTTTATGGCTGCTGCGGCATGGTTTCCAAATATGGTAAGCAGTTGCAAATCCTTTTGGGAAAAATACTTATTCGCCTCTGTTCTGTTTAAATTCAATACGCCAATGATCTCTTCTTCCGTCTTAAGTGGAACGCACAAAGCTGACATAATCTTTCGATCTCTTTTCTCTATCCCCGGAAAATCATGGGGGTCAATCTCTCCGTTTAGCAACAGGGATTCGCCGTGTTTAGCTACCCACCCATCGACCGATTCCCCTATTTCAATTAAGGCATTTTGTGTGTATTTTGCCTCTTTACCGTGGCTGGCCTGCACCTTTAAAAATCTCTTATCTTCCTGAACAAGCAGCAAAGAAGAGTAATCAGCCTCCATACACTCAACAACCTGCTGAACAATCGCTTTTAATATGTCATCGAGGTCGATATTTCTATTGATATAAGTACTAATTTCAAAAAGACCTGTCATAATCTTCATATGTTTCTCGAGTTCTTCTGTGTAACGTTCCTTACCAAGCAGGGTAACTCTTAATCTCTGTATTTCTCGTTGCTTCAAAATCAGATATAAAGTAACAAGTAGGATCATTATGGCCAAAATGTTGACATAAAAATACTGGCTGAATCCCCCCACGGTTATCTCTGTATCGCTTGTCAAGGATCTTATTATATTTGGAACGAGAATACCTAAGGTCAGAACAATAATTATCAAAATGGAGAGCAACCAGAGTTGATACTCACGGGTATCTAATTGGGTTTGATCCCCCTCTTTTATGTTATTTGTTTTTTGAAGCTTTCTAAAAGACCACATAAGCATTCCTGCCCTTCTCACTTTTATTTGCTCAGTTACTTTCTACTTTACAGGGTGTTGCTCAAACAAAAATTCCTTTGAGCGGTCATAAAAGGTTTTTTGTTAAAAAATCTGGGTCCTTCGTTTCTCAGGATAAACTCATCATAACAGAATCGAAATCTTTCTCAACCAATTTCTTAATAAATATACATCGTATCCATCCAAAAATGAGCAATTCTGTTCAAGGTCGCAGACCAAATCCTATCCTTAATTTTGGGGTAAATAAATAACTTGAGAAAATTCTTTAGCATGATATTATACCCAAAAAAGAAAGACAATACACAAAGAAAAAGTAAAAAGAGCCCTTTTCTTGCTGGGATTGACCGTTTTTGCTGAGTTCACTCAATCGCCATTTTACCTTTTTTACAATGAGGTACATATGAATCTGTTTCTTGTGGTAATTCTTGTCATTTTAGTCGGCAATTATCTTATAGATTTAATCGTTGAGCGATTAAATGTCCGGTATTTAAAGAAAGATTTGCCAAAAGAATTTGAAGGATACTATGATGCAGAAAAGTATAGAAAATCCCAGGAGTATCTCATTGAAAATACCCGGTTTGGGATTATCAGCGATACGGTTATTACCCCAATTATTATTGCCTTTATACTCTTTGGAGGATTCAATATGGTTGACCGGTTTGCAAGGGACTTCAACCTGGGGACGATCCCAACCGGCCTGATTTTTACCGGATTATTTATGCTCGCTTTTCAGGTCCTCCTTATCCCCTTCTCAATTTACGATACCTTTATCATTGAAGAAAAATACGGCTTCAACAAGACAACGCCAAAAACCTTTATTCTGGACATACTGAAGACCTGGTCCCTTGTTGGCATAATCGGAGGGATAATCTTCTGTGTTGTTTTATTGCTTTTCGAGAAGACCGGGACATGGGCATGGTTTTATTGCTGGTCTGCTATAGTTATATTACAGATACTCATTGCTTTTGTCGCACCGGTTGTAATCATGCCCCTTTTTAACAAATTTTCCCCCCTGGAAGACGGTGAGCTTAAAGAGGAGATTAAAAAGTACGCGAAATCACAGAATTTTAAGATGAAAGGGGTGTTCACAATGGATGCATCAAAACGCTCCACAAAATCAAATGCCTTTTTTACTGGATTTGGCAAGTTTCGAAGAATCGTATTATTTGACACACTCATTGAAAGACACGAAGTAAAGGAACTTGTTTCCGTACTTGCCCATGAAATCGGTCATTACAAGAAAAGGCATATATTTAAATCTATTCTTGTCTCTATCCTAACCACTGGATTAATGTTTTATATACTCTCTGTCTTTATCAACAATAAAGAACTATTTGCAGCATTTAAAATGGAAAAGACTTCGATCTATGCCAGCCTCTTCTTCTTCGGCTTTCTCTATGCTCCTGTTGAACAGATACTCTCTATCTTTGCAAACATGCTCTCTCGCAAATACGAATACGAAGCAGATACCTATGCAGCAAAAACTTATCCTCATCCTCAATCTATGATTGCAGCACTAAAAAAGTTAAGCGTAGAAAACCTCTCAAACCTAACTCCCCATCCCCTCAAGGTATTCCTGAGTTACAGTCACCCTCCTGTCCTAGAACGAATCCGGGCGATTAAAAAACGATATCCCGATTCTTGTTAACTCTGTAAGAGTTTAACTTAATTTTAATGAAAAAGGGCGGTAATGGCTATTTTTGGCCTGCAACTGCCTGTGCAATATTATAACAATAATCCCCTATCTTTTCAAAGGAAGTAAGCATATCCACAAAAATCAAGCCTGGATCTACGGTACACATACCGTTCTTGAGACGCATGTGGTGTTTTTCTCGCATCACTTCCCTCATGTTGTTTACGCTATCTTCAATTTTTTGGGCATGGGGCATAATCTCCCTGTCCTCATGCCGCATAGCATTTAACACCAGGGCAATGAATTTCCTAACCTCACAGGATATGGTTTCATAATCCTTTAACCCCCCTTCAGAAAAATACAATTCCTGTTCAATAAGTTCCTCTTCCAGCTCAGCGATATTCTCTATAGCATCACCGATTCTTTCCAGATTATTGGTCATTCGCATCAGAGATGCCACTTCTTTTGATTCTTCAGGCACAATGGGTCTTTGCATAACCTTTACAAGAAACTGGGTGATCTCCTTTTGGAGAAGGTCAATGACGTCTTCCCTCTTTCTCCATTTGCTGAGTTCCTTAAGTTTACGTCCATTAAGAGAATTGATCACATCATCATACATCACTTTAACCGCTTCACTCATTCTAATGACCTCTGCTCTGGCCTGTGTCAGGGCTACAGAGGGCGTATCAATAAACTTCGTATCCAGGTATTTAATGTGATAAAAATCTTCTATCTCTTCTCCTTCCTTCTTATGGGGGGTCATCCATATTGCAACTCTTGTTAGATAAGGAAGGATTAAAAGAAAAAACAAGGCATTGACCACATTGAACATAGTATGGGAATTTGCAATATGTCTTGCAATATTGGGTTTTTCTCCTCCCACAATAAGATCAGGATGCCCAATATCTATAAATCGGGCCGTAGTCCACAATACCAGTTTTATGAAAAAGGGAAAAAACAAAATGATATTAAGAACACCAATGACATTAAACAGAGTGTGCGCCCTTGCAGTTCGATGCGCATTAATGCCGGAACCAATGCTTGCCAATTCTGCTGTAATCGTAGTCCCGATATTGTCACCGAGAATTAAAGCCACGCTCGCCTCAAAAGTCAATAGCCCCTGACAGGCAAGGGCCATGGTAATTCCAACCGTGGCGCTGGAACTCTGCAGGACCATTGTAAGGGTTGTCCCTACCAAAACGCAAAGGAGTATACCTGCCAAACTGTCAGCATTAAATCTCGTAAATAAGGATATAAAGGCTTCGCTTTCCTTTAAAGGGACAAAACTCATCTTCATTGTTGTCAGCCCGTAAAAAATAAGACCAAAACCCAGAAGCACATCTCCTATATATGCCCATTTCCTCCGTCCTACAAAGAATTTTAAAAACACCCCCAATGCAATGGCAGGCAGGGCATAATCCTGTATTTTAAAGGCAATTAGCTGGGCTGTCACTGTTGTACCGATATTGTCTCCTAATATGACTCCAATGGCTTGCGTAAGGGTCATAAGGCCTGCATCAACAAAGCCGACCAGCATAACCGTTGTGGCACTGGAACTCTGTACAATGGTGGTCACAGCCATGCCCGCTGTACAACCAACAAAACGGTTGTTGGATACCATATTCAAAATCTGACGCATTCTTTTCCCAGCGATCTTCTGGAGTCCTTCTGACATGATTTTCATGCCGAAAAGAAACATCCCCAAACCGCCGAGGGACTGAAAAATAACAAACTCCATTTCACCTCAATCCTTTTAACCAGACGATATTCAATTCATACTGATTCATAAAAACAATTTTCCCATTTTCCCTGCCCATCAATAATTTATTTAAACAATAATAAATATATAATTTCACACTGTATGTCAAGGAAATAGAAAAACTCATAGAATCACGATTACTTAATTTTTATTTATAAAGGCAATCATCTTGACACTTCTCCTCTTTTCTGTAATTATTTAGGTGTCGTGGGGGTTATTAACTACTATAAAAAAAATCTTCAGAAGCAGGCGATGACTTTTCCCTCAGGGCACTTCAAAGGCTGCATTTGTTCTTCCCCAAAATAAAGGAGTGTAAAAAATATGAGTGCAAAACGAGTTGTTTCAACAGCAAAATGGAGGCCTCATCACATCTTTTGTGTGCCGCATTTGGCCACTCATTTCCCTGAAAGGGGAAAGGCCTTTAATCAGACAGAATGTAAGATTAAAGAAACCATCCTCTCAGGTACGGATACGATAATAGAGGTCATCGAAGGCGTTGATGAACTCTGCCAGGCCTGCCCACTATGTCAGGACAACGGTTGCCAGAGTCCAAACGGCAATGAAGATGCAGTCAGAAAATGGGACAGGATTATCTTAAGAGGGTTGGGGATAGATTATGGAGAAAAAAGAAAGGCAGAGGAGTTTCGATTATTGATTGACAGCAAAGCACCACTGGAATTTTGTCGTACCAGATGCGC